>JBMFMY010000103.1:0-5121 GCA_049970435.1 Candidatus Methanomethylicaceae archaeon | reverse complement strand
CATGGAGCCATAATCCCGCTCACGGAAAGCAATTTTTGGGCCGACGATGAAATAATTTTCGTGGACAATATCTCTTTTCGGCCGATTTGGTTTGATTCTTTGGGCGCGAAGTCCTCGTGTACCCTCGTCAGGACCCCTGAGGTAAGTGTGGGTGTGAGAGTCTATGAACCGCAAGATCATTCCCCCAAAATAAAGAAAAATTAAATTTAAATTAAATTTTGTTTTCATTATTTCATTTTTATTCTGTTTTTCTGATTTTCATCGATGTTTTGCGGATCACATGTATTTCTTAATCTCTGCCTCGAGACCGCTTGCTCCCACAGCTCCAACAACGCGAGCAACTTCCTTGCCATTCTTGAAGAACACGAACGTGGGTATTCCGTAAATGCCAAACCTCTGTGGGACTTCGAGGTTTTCATCGACGTTAACTTTAGCCATTATTACTTTACCCTCGTATTTTTTGGCCAGCTGCTCAAATATTGGAGCCATCACCATGCATGGCCCGCACCAAGAAGCCCAGAAGTCCACTACCACGAGTTTGTCGGCTGTTGAGACGAAGGAGTCAAAGGTCTGATCATTAAGCTCTACATAACCATGGCTCATTTTTTTCTCACCACCACTGTATTTCTTTGCCATAATCTCGGAGAGCTTTCGGGCTTTTATGCGCTCAAGCTCCTCATCAAAACTCCCGGACATAGGCTATCAGGCTTTTTTTACCCTCGAGGCATATTTATTTTTCTTTTCTCAGTTTAGAGATAGAATCCTGTTGGGCTTTAGGCGGAGGTACTTTGAAAGGGTCATAGCATCCGCCTCTGCGAGAAATTGTTTGCCGCAGACAGGCTTCTGAAGACCTCTGGCGCATGAAAGGCAGTCTCCGTCGCATCCAGGGATCGGCTTGAACTTTTCCTTCAAACTTGCTCTGTAGTAGACAGGGACTATCTTCCCTTCGCACACCTTGGAAGTCATGAACTCCGAGTTCATACCTATATACTTATTTCCGACCCTGCGAAACTCCATGCAAAGGGCAAAAGTTAGACCCCTCTCGGTTGAGAGACCTCTAAGGATCCGGAAAATTCTCCTCCGGTAATCCTCTGAGACTTGGTAGCTGAGCCCGATGCGCTCCCTGTAAAGTGACTGCCAGAGTCTTATCGTCTGCTCGTCGAATGAGCCCACAACTGAAAGGAGCCGATCCTTATAGGAAGCGTTGAGATCGCAGACGCTTGCTATGATGTGGTCAGCACCAGCAGTCTTGACAGCTTCCAGCAGGTCTGAGAGATCTTTGGGCGAGTCATTTATCCCAGGTAATACCGGATCCACCCTCACAGCTACATAGAGACCATGATCTTTGGACTTCCGGATAGCATGCAACTGCTCCTCAGTTGTTGAGCCTCCAGGTGAGAGGGCCCTTCTAACCTCCTCGTCGAGGGAGAGTATGGTGTACTGGCAAAAGCAGTGGTTGTGGGGGTGCTCAGACATGCGCCTCAATAGGCGGTCAGGAACCCTTGACCCGTTCTTTGTGACAAACTCCACAGGAAGGTCAAGGTCTAGGAATGATTCCATGCAGAGCTCAGAGAGGTGGTAGATCTCTTCGAGAGGGTACTGGAACGGGTCCGTGACAGGGGAGAAGTATCCACAGGAGGCGTAGTAGAGCCTGCTAAGCTCCTCCCGTAGCTTCTTGTGGATGTCCTTGAAGACCGTAACAACGCCGGTCCTGTTCCAATCCTCGAAGTGACCGCCATATGCCCTGGCATAGCACATGGGGCAGTTAACAGTACAGCCATTATATGGGTTAATGAGTATACGCTCAGAGCTACACTCCCTTCGTCCAGACTTGAATGGAAAGTACCATCCGTGGACAACACTCTTCTTTGTGGGGACTAATATGTGAGGGACTGGTTCTAGGATTAGTCTAGAGTCGTCGTGGAGTTCCGAAGGCATTTGATCCCACGGATTATATTGGACGAGTTGCATAAAATTGTTTGTGGAGGATTTAAGATGTGCTCCCATAACATTTTAAGTTATAGTCGGCAAACAACATCCTTCCTTAGGTCGATATAGCCTATTAGTGCTAGGAGAACTCTGGCATCCTCGGTGTTTACCACCCCGCGAGCCTTCTCCCTCACCACGAGCTTTGGCTTGTAACCAATTCCGAGACCCACATTTTCTATCATGAAGAGGTCGTTTGCACCGTCGCCCACTGCAACACACGCGTCTAGCCCTACGCCGAGCTCAGAGGCGATCTTCTTTATCGCCCTGAGCTTTGCCTCTGGACCAGTTATCTCTCCCTCCACCTCGCCGGTTAAACGCCCATCCTTAACAATGAGTCTGTTGCAGAAGACGTAGTCAGCACCTATCATCTTCCCTACATGTTCAGCAGCAAAATCAAAGCTCCCTGTGACGATCCCAATAACAAAACCGAGCTCCTTGAGTTTTGCTATTAGCTCCCTGACGCCAGGGTTGATTTTGATTGAGGACTTTATCTGGTCCAAAACCCCGACCGGAAGACCCTCCAACAGCCTGACCCGCAACTTTAGAGCCTCGAGGAAGTTCAGCTTACCCTCCATGGCAAGCTTTGTGATCTTCTTGACTTCCTCACCTGCGCCAGCGGCTTTTGCCAGCTCCTCTATGACTTCCTGATCTATCAGTGTGCCATCCAAGTCGAAGAATATCACTTTTTTTCCGCACTTGTAGCTCTGGCAGGACTCGGCTGCCAGTGCGAGTCCGATGTCGTCGCAACTGTTCTTCAGGATGTTCAGCAGAACGTCTCTGCGAATAACTGCAGTCTTAGTGTCCACAACCATTATCATGACGAAGAGGTCATCGAAGATCGTCGAGGCTCGGGTCTTTAATATATTAACATGAAACCTTGCCAATACTCCGGATACTATGGCTACGATGCCAGGCCGGTCTATCCCCAGTACTGTGATGACCAGCCTATCGTCCGCCTGCATAGTAGAAAGACACCTCTAAACCAAGTTCGTGGCACAGGTACTCCAATTTCTTCCTGAAGAGGTTAATGTCCAACTGCGCGGCTAGTTTTATGAGCATGGAGAGTATGAATATGCCCTTCATCACAACCTGATCCATGTCCTCAATGTTGCATCCAAACTCAGATATCACTGAGGATATCTCTGCTATTAGACCTGGTCGATCAGGTCCCACGGCGGTGATTACCATGTATTTATCGGGCATAGATGGCACCGAGTGACCATCGAAGATTGCACAGAAAATCTAATTAAGTTTTCGTATGGATATTGGAAACATCGCGAGGGACAATGATTTGAGTGACAGTAACCTTGAGGCGCTCAAGCAGGCCCTGCTGGAGCAGAATCAGAAGAGGGCGAAAGAGCTCACTGAGGAGTATGTAAGGAGGGGCCTTCAGCCAAAGGATATAATTGACATCGTCTCTGAGGGGCTGAGGATTGTTGGAGATCTCTTCGAGAAAGGAGAGCTCTTTCTGCCAGAGGTTATGAGGGCTGCCAACGCTGCAAAGGCTTCCTTGAATGTTGTTCTTCCGATGATGGTTGCGGACAAGGGGGGCGAGGGGAAGGGGATCATAGCCATTGGGTCCCTAGGACCGCACGACATAGGAAAGACAATAGTCTCCTCTATGCTGATCGCAGACGGTTTCAGGGTCATCGACATGGGAATAAATGTTGGTCCAAGTACAGTTGAGGAAGTCTTGAAGAAGAACAAGGTGGACATACTTGCGCTCTCAATCCTCCTGACCTCAGACATAGACAAAGGTGCAAAAATTATTGAGAGCGCCAGAAGGGTTGTGGGTGGTCTGAAGGTGATGGTCGGAGGAGCAGCAATGAGCCAAGATTTGGCAAGGAAAATAAAGGCAGATGCTTATGGGAAGGATGCGAACGAAGCGGTGCTTATTGCAAGGGAGATTATGGGGAGGAAGGAGTTATGAGAACGACAGTCATCGGAAGCTACCCTGTTGTTGGTGAGGGCATAGAGGCCATCAGAACTGCTGTCAACGATCAGCTCGAGGCCGGAGTCGAGATAATCAGCGATGGTCAGACCAGAAAAGATATGGTGTGCTACTTTGCAGATCACATACCCGGCTTCAAGGCTGAGGGTGAGAAGTCAAAGATCGTCAGTAAGATAAGGCCACCAGAAGAAACTCCGATCTTGGGAGATCTGAATTTTGCTAGAAGTCTGGCCGAAGGGAGGGCGGAAGTTAAAGCTATAATTACTGGTCCAGTTACAATGGTATTCTTCTCTGAGCTCGCACCTGAGGCGCCCTACAATGGATTCAGGGACAAGAGGCTTTATGAGGATGTTAGTGCAGCGCTGGCCGTAGAGGCCGAGTTCATGCAAAGGGCAGGCTTCTCAAAGATTCAGATAGACGAACCAAGCTTCTCCATTGGAGCACCCATGAACATAGCAAGAGAGGCACTCCAAGGCGTGGTCTCTGATCTTAAAGGGACCAAAGCCCTACATGTATGCGGGAACCTCAGAAGGGTCTTCGGGGAGATCGTGAAGATAGAGGGATTGGATGTTCTGAGCTTCTCCTTTAATGACAACGTGAGCAACTTTGACAGTGTGGATAGAAGACTGCTGGAGGACTATTCCAAAAAACTGGGTGTAGGGTGCGTGAGTACGATGAGCCCTGAGGTGGATGATGTGGAGTCTATAAAGAGGGTTCTGAGTAGGGCCCTGGAAGTCTACGGGCTTGAAAATGTTGAGTGGGTTCACCCAGACTGTGGACTGAGGTCTTTCAAGAGAGAGGAAGCCTTCTTGAAGCTCAAGAATATGGTTAAAGCTGTGATGGAGTTGAGGTACTGATGGGTGAGGTACGCCTTGGAAACATAAAATTTGGTGAGGCCCCAGTTATGATAGGGAGCCTTTTCTACAAGTCAGACAAAAAGGTCCTTGATCACAAAAAGGGAGAGGTCAACAGATCAGCACTGCTCAGGGAGCTGAGGAGCGTCTCGGTCCTGAAGGAGAGGACAGGGCTACTCCACGCTATAGATATAATAGCTGAGACTCCCGATGCGATGGAGAGGTACATATCCACAGTAGCGGACATGACGGAGGATCCCCTGCTGATCGGCGGGCTCAATGAGGAGACAAGGATTGCGGGCTACATGAGGGCGCGTGAGTTGGGTC
>JBMFMY010000102.1:0-5122 GCA_049970435.1 Candidatus Methanomethylicaceae archaeon | reverse complement strand
CAAAAGGGCTGTCGAAGCGTAGCCCACAATCTTGTATAACCTAGGGACTCTACTCTGGGCAAAATGTATCAATATCGGAAAGGATACGATCCAGAAGAGTATCCCGCTGAAGAATCCGAGTATTATGATCAAACCTATGCTCGAGATCAAGGAGAGGCCGACACTCATCCACCATGCTATCTGGAAGGGGTTTGTTAGACCTATAGACAGTCCTGTCAGGTACGGTATTGCAGAGATTCTCTTCTCCTTGCTCACGGACCGGTCTAGATTTTTGACCGATCTCAGAGTGAGGTAAGCCAAGTATGCCAAGAGCATCGAGCTGATCAGCGATAGTAGCCCTCTCAGCGAGCCCTGGATCTCAAAGATCTGGCGGAGGTGGTATGTTATAACCAAGAAAGTTGCGTCCGATGTCATGGCGCCAAGACCCACTATGAAGCCTCGCAGAATTGACCTCGTTGACTGGAAGGCTATCATTGCGTTTACTGGACCTGGAGGAGCGGCTATGGATAGCCCTAAAGCTATTCCAGCCAAGAAGACCCCAATCTCCGCACCGACTTGCATAACTGCATTTTTTCCAACCCTGCATATATATTTCACAGTTTTGGACTGATAGACAGCTTGATGGTGCCTCAAGACTGAGGTGGCAACCTGCATCGAGATCGAAAGGTTTGGCATCCTGATCTTGTTTTGTTAAAAATTCATTTACTCAGCGTTACCATCAAAAGGATTTATACCCGATTGGTTACTTTAACTTTGGGAATAATTATGAAACGGATAGCTCTGCAGGAGGTCAACGGTGCGAAGCTCTACATCCTCTCTGACAATTCAGTACTTGCGAGTTCCAAGAATATACTTGGCGAACACGGTTTCTCTGTTTTAATAGCCTCTGAGAGGGGCGAGGTGCTATTCGACACCGGTCAGACTGGAAAGGTCATCCTGAATAATTTAGAGGTAATGAAGAAGGGGGAGGTAAAGGCAGTAGTCCTAAGCCACGGCCACTATGACCATACTGGCGGACTTCTGAGCGTTGTTAGGAGGACAGCGAACAGATGCGAGGTATTCGCCCATCCGATGGTATTTTACAGGAGGTTCAAGAGGATCAGAGGTGAGATCAAGGAGATAGGGATGCCCTTCTCTAGGACTGAGCTCGAGGACGCAGGAGCGGTTTTCAGGTTGGCATCCGAGGCACAGGTCATAAACCAATGGTTGGCTTTGACCGGAACTATAGAGAGGAGCAACGATTTCGAAAGGCCGGAGAGCGAGTTTTACATAGAGGTCGACGGCAGGCTTGAGGCTGATCCATTCTTTGACGACCAAGCTGTGGCATTCAATGTGAAGGGTAAAGGGACTGTTGTTGTCACAGGGTGTGCCCACTCAGGCGTCGTCAACACCGTGGAACATGTCAAAAGGATCCTTGGAAAGGAGAAGATCTACGCCGTCGTCGGGGGCTTCCACTTAAATGATGCGTCCTCAGAAAAGTTGAAGAAGACCGTGGAGGCGCTAAAGGCAGTAAGCCCCAGGATGATCGTACCTTTTCACTGCACAGGCAGGGATGCAGTGTATCTCTTGAAAGAGGAGTTCGGTGAGGCCTTTATGTATGGGGATGCGGGGATAGTTCTACAATTTTGATTTTTTATGATGTTGGTCAAGGAGGTTTCTGAATTCCTTCAACTACTGAGGCCATTAGGCTTTGCGGAAGGAATTGTGACGCGCTCTTCAATACTCGTGGACATCATAACTCAAGTACTATGCTGACCCTCGTTGCCGCTCTAAGCCGTTATTGACTACTGTTTGTCCTCCCCTTCCATTTTAATCGGAGAGGCGAACCATAGGACTCTCTGCGGGAACGGTATCGCTATGCCAACTTCATCAAGCGCATTCTTCACGAGCTTTGGCAGGTTGCTGTAAAGTGTAAACCACGTAGATCCAGGGGTCCAAGCCCTAACTTCTAGCACGATCCCGTCGTTTGCAAATTCTGTCGCAAATACCACAGGCTCCGGCTCTTCTAGGATGTACCACTGCTCCCTCAGTTTAGAGGTTATGGCATCCATGGCCTTGTCTATGCTAGCTGAATAAGGTATTCGAACATTGACTCTGACAATCCTGACTCTTGAAGCCGTGTAGTTCCTGAAGTTGCTGTTAAATAGCTCAGAGCTCGGCACTCTAACCTTTATTCCTTCCCAGGTGACTATGGTAGTAGACAAAAGCCCTATCTCCACAACAGCCCCAACAATATCGCCTATATGTATGAAGTCTCCGATATTGAAAGGTCTTTCGAACATCAACAGAAGTCCGGATATGAAGTTAGAGACTGAGGCTTGAGCGGCAAATCCTATCACGATGCCCAGAAATCCTCCAGCGACCAGGGCGCTGGTCACGTCAATGCCTATTGATGCCAATCCCCCAAAAATGGCAATGATCAAAATGCTGTACCTGAGCAACTTTGTGATGTTGTCTACGACGGTCTTGGAAACCTTCTTAATGAGGGCTCTCTTTACCGCCCTCTCGAGAATGATGCTGATTAAGAGGGCAATCACTATGACTATGGCAATATATATTATGTCAAACCAGTGAGCCTGGAACCAATCGAAGACGTCCATTAAACCACCTCAAAAACCGAACTCCATTAAGAGCCTGACGGTCTTTTGAAGTTTTTCAAACTGGTGAGGGCATTCCTTAAGACCGCTCATTGGGGGCATGTTCTCCAAAGATATTGTGCCTACTCCGTCAAAAGATATGTGCAGGTTGGCGGATTCGATATATGCTCTACCCTCACTGTCCAGATATATATCTGTGTTCAACAAGGGATACAGCAAATTCTTGACTTCAACAAATTTCCTTGAATCATTTTCAATGGTTATCTTTGTCGCAGCTTCCCAAATGTCAAGATCTTTGGTTGGAACCTCTGAGTATGCATCAGTTCTATAAAATCTACATATCTTTCCATTTGCAGCAGACCCATAGAGCGCGTACTTGTATGGGGATGGACTGAAATAGTCTACCAATTTTTGTGCGCTGCCTTCTATGACGTATAGACCAGCACTGATGGGAGCTTTGACATATACTGTTACGGAGGAGGCTGGCGCGACTACCATGGGCTTGGAAAGCCTGAGCAGGAGTGTTGTCGAGACTTCTGGCTGAACGGAGTGGACGGGGTGTAGAGAGAGGCTTCTTGATGAGTTTATGATCTTTTCCACAGGACCTTCAGGGAAGCCACCTTTCCTTCGGTACACGAGAAGAGCACCAGAATCCTCTGTTTCTAGCTTAATGCCGTACTTCTTCAGCCTTGAGATTACGCTCGATGACAATTCAGACCCGTAAATCATTGATATCTCCACTTAACTGAGTTTGTATCGTGTTATTTACATTTTGGTCTCATGTTGATCTATATAGCGATCCTCCGATTAACTTGTTCTCTATCGATCTCAAATAGGCTAAACAGTCAGCATTTCGAATAAAAAAGTAGGCTTCGACCAGGAGTTTTATCTGACCTTCTCACGTCTATTCTAGCGAACTTTATTTTGAGTTTACCTAACGACTCAGAATGACGATTAAAATTCATGGCTTCAGCAAAATATGAGTTGTCCTTTAGGCGTCGATTCCACAATCTATAGGGAAAATAGGAAAGAGGGAGCAAGGATTACGATAGAACCCCTAATTGTTAATTATCGGTTATTGGATGAGCGAGAGAATTTTGGATAGAACTTCCTGACCATTCATGGTTCCAAGGGATCCCTTGGCGCATTGAGACTCGCCAAAAGCCTCGGTACCATCTTTTTTTATTCCCCCACCCGCAACCATCAGTGGCACAGGGTCTCCAGAGTGTGCCTTAAGTGCGCATGGAGTCGCATGGTCAGATGTAACTGCGATGACGATCTTAGAAAGATCCAAGTCCAGATTGCCGAAGAAATGCTCATCTATCCTCTCTATGGCTCTCTTCTTGCCCTCGCAGTTTCCATCGTGAGCGGGCTCATCCGGTCCCTTTATGTGCACATATACTGCCCCATATGTGTCAACAAGTTCGCTGGCAAGTTCTGCCCTCTTCTTGTAATCCAAAGCATGATCTCCAGTCGGTAGGGGAAGCTCCACAAGATCCATTCCACAAAGAAGCGCTATTCCGCGCTCGACTGGCATCTCTACCATGGATGCGAATTCCCTTCCGTACTTATCCTTTATGTGCTGGAAATTGGGAAGACTTGAGCCAGCATCTCTCGACAAAACCATGTTCGCAGGGGGTTTGCCTTCTCTTTGCCTGATGAGGTTCACGGGGTGATCTTTGAGGATCTCGTGGCTCTTCTTGGTAAACTCCTCCAAGAGATCGGCAGCACGCCTTGCCTCATCGGAGCCGTCGAGCGGCTCACATTTCATGACTCTGTTGACAAAGTCAGTTGAGGCCGTGCTGAGCCCCTCCATTCGCTGGTAAGCCGGATCTGTGTTGGTTATGTTCCCAGATAGTGGACCTTCCTCTGACTTTATCAGCAACACTGCTCTGTGACCAACTGTGCTCCTAAACTCAAAGGTCGCAGGGTGAGATTCAAGGGTTAGTGTATGGTTTATCGTCTCGGCCAAGACCCTTGCCTCTCCGGTGGATAGCGACCTCCCGACGCGCCTGTCTATTATATTCAAGTTATCATCGACGGTTGCAAAGTTGCACCTTACTGCCAGATCGCCGTTTTCCATCACCATCCCTGACCCGAAGACCTCGATAGGTCCCCTCCCAGTGTAGGTCTTGATCGGATCGTATCCCAGCATGCTTATGACTGCGACATCCGATTCCGGTGCTATTCCCTTACCGACGGTGTAGACTATTCCGGAGATCCCCCTCTTAGCCAAGGAGTCCATGTTGGGGTGATTGGAAGCCTCTAGAGGGGTCTTGTCGCCCATGGATTTTACTGGGAGGTCCCCAAGGCCGTCAAGAAGAATGTAAAGGAGATGTTTCATCTCACATCATCTTGCCAATATTTCAAGCTCATATTTATCGGTTTAGCCGCTTTCGTAATAATTTAACTTCATCAGCGGGAAGTCCCCTTCCGTAATGGGGTGGAAGCCGAAAATTAATCTCTTCTTGCCGCATACCTTCACAGATGCATGGATCCCTAAGGCGCCTGTGCGCTGGTGATAC
>JBMFMY010000101.1:0-5123 GCA_049970435.1 Candidatus Methanomethylicaceae archaeon | reverse complement strand
TAAAAGACCAATCTTCTTTGAATATACATCAATTTCAGTCGCTTCAGACAACATTTTTATGGGATCCTTTAAAATTTTTTTATTCCCTTGTTCATAAAAAATCTGAATAATATATTATATATAAAACTGACATTTTGTCAGATTATTTCTCAGAAATATTTAAATATTGGAAACTCATAAGATTTATTATGACATCAAATTATCATAGAGAGGAATTCAAAATATTTGAGAATTATAATTTCCTTGATTGGGCCGTAGTCTCTCCAGCACCGACAAAAGCTATCAATGCCGTAAAGAAGTTTCTTGATTCAGTGATTTATTTTCCTGAAGAAAATGCCTCTGCTCAGCATGTCAAAATGGATAGTGAATCCATTCCTTTAAAGAAGGAAGTATCAAAGTTGTTGAATTCATCAGAAGACGAAATTGCAATAACAGGAACAAGCACAACTCAGGGAGTTCAGATTGCGTTTGAGAGCATTAATCCGAAGAAAGGAGATAATGTGGTTACCTGTGACATGGAATTTCCCCTGGCTGGCGCAGAACTACAAAAATGGAAGGAGAAAGGAGTTTCTATAAAGGTTCTTAAGAACAAAAATGGAAATTTCTCTACAGATGAATTAATCAGCCTTATAGATAAAAAAACTAAGATAGTATTTCTTGACTCTGTGACGTGGGTCAATGGATTCAGATTTGACATAGAGGAGATTTCTAAGATAACTCATGAGGCGGGTGCATATCTCGTACTTGACTCAATTCAACATCTAGGCGCAATGACATTGGATACCAAGAAAATAGACATCGATTTTATAGCAGCTGGGGGCCATAAGTGGCTTACAACTCCACTGGGTATAGGAATATTATACATAAATAAAAGGCACATAGATAGTCTTCATCCACCGTTTTATGGGTACTTGAACGCAAAGGAGCCAGCAGATGGATGGGATAATTTTTTCAGAGACGTTTCGAAAAATCCTATTATTGATTATGACTACGTACATACTGCAAAGAAGTTTGAATATGGTGGAACAGGACCATATCCTGGTATTATAGGTCTCACCAATTCTCTTTCACTAATAAATTCGATAGGTATTGAGAATATTGAAAAGAAAATACTTAAATTGAAAAAGGTTCTGATAGATGAACTTACTGCTATAGGGGCTAGGGTTATTCTGCCTGAAGATGAAAAGAACTACTCTTCAATTACTACCTTCAACCTAAATAAGACTATCAAAGAGGATTATGCAATGGTAGATAGACTAAATAAGGCAGGAGTGAAGGTATCTGGGAGAGGAAGCAGTGGAGTAGGCGGAATAAGAGTTTCGATACATTATCCAAACGAAGAAGATGACATAGTTAAATTCGTCGAGTCAGTAAAAAAGATGAGGTGGTAACTTTGACAGATCCTTTGGTCAATGAGGAAAAAAATATTATTGAACGAGAGGGGGGGCTTTCAAAGCAGCTTACAAGTGGGCAGATGCTGATGATATCGATAGGATCAGCTATAGGAACTGGGCTCTTTTTGGGTAGTGGTTACGCAGTTTCCCTAGCTGGTCCCGGTGTTGTAGTATCATATCTCATAGGAGCATTCATTGCGTTTACGGTTATGATAGCTCTTTCGGAAATGACAGTTCAAAATCCAACCGCAGGTTCATTTGGAAATTATGCCGAGGTCTACTTACATAAATATTTCGGATTCCAGGTTAGATGGTTATACTGGTTTGCCCAAGTTATAGCCATAGGGGGGGAAATGGTTGCTGCTTCTATTTACATGCATTTCTGGTTTCCCTCCATTCCTCCATTTGTTTGGATGGTAATTTTCTCTGCAATTCTTCTAACATTGAATTCAGTATCTGTCAAGACATTTGGAACAGCCGAATACTGGTTCACCATGATCAAAGTTCTTGTGATAATATTCTTCATTATAGTTGGTTCCTTTATAATAATAAACGCAGCCCACTTCGGATTAACCCTTGCATATACTAACTATGGTGGTTTCTTTCCAAAGGGGATTTTCGGTGTTTGGATTGCTACGGTTGTTGCAATATTCAGCTATATCGGAGTGGAAGTAGTCGCAGTTACATCAGGTGAATCCAAGAATCCACAAAAAGATGTCCCAAGAGCTTTAAGGGGAATGGTCCTCAGACTTGTACTTTTCTACGTTTTAGCTATATTCATAATGGTAGGAATTGTTCCTTGGACTCAAGCAGGTGTTAGTGAGAGCCCGTTTGTAAAAGCATTCTCCCTGATAGGAATTCCGCTAGCTGCATCCATCATGAATTTTGTAGTCCTCACGGCAGCTCTTTCAAGTTCAAATACCGATATATATCTAACATCCAGGATGCTCTTCTCTCTTTCAAGGGCAAATTTGGCCCCTAAAATGTTCGGAAAATTGAACAAATTCCATGTTCCATTCACAGCCCTTATCATTTCAGCAATAGGAATAGCATTTTCGATAGCCCTTGATTATTTTCTAGGCTCGACGAGCGCTTATCTTGATATCTTCGGCATTGCAATATTTGGTGGTATTTTCGTATGGATAATGATCCTCCTATCTCATATCTCATTTAGGAGAAAATACAAGAAAGAAAATTTGAAGATAAAGTATCCAATAAAGGGTTCCATCTATTTCAGCATTATAGGTGCTGTTCTTCTTACCGGCATACTAATATCAACATGGTTCACGCCTGGAATTGAGATCACAATACCCTCAGGGATAGTCGCACTATTTGTCTTTACGTTACTCTATCTGGCTTATCACAAGCGTGGCAACAAGAAAGTGAATAAAGGAGTGGATTCATAAATGGAGTCTTACAGGAAATACTTCCCTGTTCTTGAAAATCATGTTTATCTTGCAGCCTGTTCACACTCTCCACTATGGGACGGTATCGAAAGATCAATGGAAAAATACAGGAACGATCTCTATGAATTTGGTAATCCATGGGATCTTTGGGTTGAGCAAATGGAATATTCTAAGGGTTTATTTGCGAGTCTGATTGGGGCAAAAAAGAACGAAGTTGCCATACACTATTCAGTTTCATCGGCTCTGACAGCATTGCTTAGCGGAATGAAGTATGAGGACAGAAACGAGATATTAGTCAGTGATATGGAGTATCCTACGACTAATTTCATATTCCTTGCACAAGAACGCCTTGGTGCGAGAACCAGAACCATAAAGAACAAGAATCATAAAATTGAATTGGAGCAGTATGAAAAGAATATCTCGGATAAGACAAAAATGGTGTCGGCAATACATGTAGCTTCAATGAATGGATTCAAACAGAATATTAGAGAAATATCAAAAATTGTGCATAATTCTGGCTCACTTCTCTACGTTGATGTCTATCAATCTCTTGGAACCACTCCTGTGGATGTCAGGAGAGATGAAATAGATTTCCTATCTTCGGGGACTTTGAAGTGGCTCCTAGGTGTACCAGGTGTTGCTTATCTTTATGTCAAAGAAGACCTAATCCAAAATCTTGAGCCCACCAATATTGGCTGGTTTTCACAAAAGAATCCCTTTCTATTTGGAGCAGAGAAACTCGATTATTCTGATAATGCCGACAGATTCCAGTCAGGAACTTGGTCTGTTCCAGCTGTTTATTCAGCAATAGAAGGAATGGAACTTATTAAGAAAATTGGCTCAGAAAATATAAACTCAAAAATAAGAGACCTCACTAACTTTGCACTTGATTATGCAAATACGAAGGGGCTATCAAGCATCTCACCAGAGGATTCAAACGAGAGGGGCGCAATAGTTTCATTTCTTATAAAAGATCCGCATGGTGTTGAAAATAAATTAAGGAAAATGGGCATAATTACATCATCCAGAGATATAGGGCTTAGGATCGCTCCCCATTTCTACAATACAAAACAAGAAATTGAAGTAGCAATAGATCATATATCGAGCTTGGCCCAAGGTAAATGATAACCTACGAAGGTGATATAGATGGATAATAAAATATCAGATACCGTAGAAATCCTAGTAAACAAGGTCGCAAAAATAAATAGTAGTGAAAGGGTTCTGATAATCACAGATAAAACGACGGAATTCCTGATCCATCCATTGATAAAAGGCCTTTCATTAGTTGATAAAAAATTCCTCCTATTATCTGCTAATGAAGATATACCTGAGGATTACATAATAGCAAATGATGTTTTTTTGGTCTTTACTAAGGAAAATAAATGTTTTTCATCGAGCATTAACAAAGCTGTTGAAATTGGTAAGAAAGTAATATGCTGTGCAAATTGTACATTAGAGAAATTCTTAAAAAGTATCCCCGAAGACATTGATAAGTATCACGAAATGACCTTAAATTTAGTATCCACATTAACTAAAAACTCTTCGTTTGAAATCATAAGTGGTAATAATTTACATCTTAAAGGAAATATAGATAATTTTTATCCGAGATACGTAGGATTCAAAATAGATGAAATGAATAACTTTGCAATTCTGCCAGGTGGTATAATCGGAGTTCCAATAATACCAGACTCTGTAAATGGTGATTTACTTATTAACGGGTTTATACAAGGGATTGGATTAACAGTCTCGCCAATAAAGATGAAAATTGAAAAAGGAAATGTGATATCAGTTGATGGTTCTGAAATTCCATTATCCTTTATGAATAATATCAACTCTTCATGGTTCCGACCATGTGAGCTTGGGATAGGAGTTAATCCAAATTCCAAAACTTCTGAAGACATCCATGAAAGCGAAAGCGAACTTGGAATTATAGATATTGGTTTTGGTGAGAATATGCATATCGGTGGTCCGATCCAGGGTAACAATCATTTTGATGTAACTCTTAGAAATTCTACTCTTTATGTAAACAAGAAACTAATTGTAAAAAATGGAGAAATTTATATTTAATCCGTAACTTTGTATGAATTAGATAATACTATTTGTTAAATTTCTCTGTATTTAACTTGTTTTATGCAAAAGTCTATTATAGTTTAACGCAAAACTTTTTATACTTATCATTTAAAAATTATGCGTTTAACTATAAAAATGCATTACCTTTCCTGAACCTTTTTCTGTATTCATAGGTTCAAATATACATTTAGAGTGGACAATAATGATCTCATAAATTATTAAAACATATAGAAATAGAGACCTTTGGACTGGA
>JBMFMY010000100.1:0-5129 GCA_049970435.1 Candidatus Methanomethylicaceae archaeon | reverse complement strand
ATGGCCTAACCTACAAGAGACCTAAACGCATGCATCAATATAGCCCATGCGTCAACGGGACGCGTGGGATGGAGGAGCTGTGAGCCCCTCAAACCAGCATCTGGAGGCGCAAAGCCCCAGGCGAACGCTGGAACCTCCCGGCTTCAGCCGAGGAGAGGCTCACTTTTTAACCCTCGCGAGTAATCTTCATACTTAATAAAGGAGCACCTCACGACTCGCGGACATCCATCAATGAGAGATTTATCTGCTTGACCAGTCTGTTCGCTTTTAATCCGTCAATCAGTCCCCTCAATCTCTGCGCATCTCCCTTTACTACCATGACCTCGAGACATGCATCATCATTTACATGAAGGTGAAAGAATGCGGATATAATGTCCCCAAACTCATGCTGAAGTCGCAACTGCTCCTCTCCTTTTTCGCTCTTGTAGTATAGGACCGTCAATGTCGCAACAACCCTTCCTTTTATACTCTCAACAGTCCTGTACTCTGATATGTATTTTCTGAGGGCCTGTCTGAGAACCTCGGACCTGCTCGCACACCACTCCCTACCCAAAACCTTGTCCAGCTCTATTAACAGTTCGTCGGGGATAGACACACTTATTACTACCATGTTAATGTCCCATCTTATTCACTTTATCTTCAATTTCACTCTTAATTCTGCTTTTTTCATGTTTATCTTCATTTTTTAGTCTCCCGACCACATAAGTTTCACATGCAAAGGGCCATTAACTCCTCCTCCTAACCAAGACAAGTGTGACTAGGTAAATCAATACCATTGTGAATACTATGACCCCACTCGTTGCAACGTTGTAAAAAGTGGAGATTATTATCCCCAACACCACACTCCCAAGCCCTATCGAGATCGTTGAGGCAACGGTCTTATAAAATGATGATCTGAGTTGCAGCGCAGTCAACGCAGGAATGACTATCAGTGCCACAACCAATATTATTCCTATTATCTTGATCGAGAGCGTTATGGTTATTGCGACTATGAGATTGAACATTGCAGATATCTCTCTCACCGGTATGCCCATCATTCTTGCGCCCCTCTCATCAAAAGTCATAGCTAGAAGTTCCTTATGAAACGCAGTCAAGAAGGCAACAACTATCACACCAAGCACAGATATAGTCATTAGGTCATACCTGCTGATAGTGAGTATGGAGCCGAAGAGATAGCTAAACAGATCCACACTGAACCCCCCGGCGATGCTTATTATTATCAGTCCTGTGGAGAAACCTATTGCCAGTATAAGTGCGATCGCGGAGTCGGACTCCGCAAGCCCCTTCTTCTTCATGTGGCTTATCCCAAAGACCGAAAAGACGGAC
This sequence comes from Candidatus Methanomethylicaceae archaeon, assembly GCA_049970435.1. Classification (GTDB taxonomy): domain Archaea; phylum Thermoproteota; class Methanomethylicia; order Methanomethylicales; family Methanomethylicaceae; genus JBMFMY01. Next base: position 3,803 of record JBMFMY010000100.1, on the reverse strand, counting down.
ACTCCAAGGGCAGTGAGTACCGGATCGACCCTTACTAGGAGCCCTAATGCAACACCACCGAAGGCAGTGTGCGCAACACCGTCGACTATCATTGCCTCCTTTTTGAGCACAAGGAATAGCCCTATCCACGCACAGGCTAACCCCGCTATCAAACCGCCGAGTATCGCATTCTGGAAAAACTGATATCCAAGAAGTTCGATTAATGAAGCTGACGGGTCCGTCAGGGATATCAAGCCTTGAACTCCCCCTTACACTCGTGCCTGTGAAACACAAAGTGGAAGTGCTCTCCATATGCCTTTCTCAGCACTCCTTCCAGATCTACGTCCGGTCTTATCTCTGCAACATTCACCTCTTTGTTTACGCATATCACCTTAGACATCCTGCAGAAAACGGCTGAAAGATCGTGTGAAACCATCATTATTGTTATCCCTTCCCTCTGGTTAAGGTCACTCATCTTCTGGTAGAACTTCTCCTGCGTCACTGCATCGATTCCAGCCACAGGCTCATCGAGGATTATAACATCAGGGTTCCTCACTAGCGCCATGGCAACAAACATCCTCTGCTTCTGCCCTCCCGAGAGCTCCCCAATCCTCCTATCAGCAACCTCTGAGAGCCCCATAAAGTCTAGCGCAGCATCAACCTCCTCCCAGTCCTCCCTCCCCAACCTCCTCCCCAGTTTATTCCTCCCCAACCTCCCAAGTGAAACTAGCTCCCTCACAGTGAGTGGGAAGTTCGCGTCAAAGTTGATGGCATCTTGAGCTACAAACGCCACTTTTTCCCAATCATCGAAACCCTCGAGCTCCTTCCCAAACAACCTGATGCTGCCACTCGATCTTGGGATCTGCCCTAAAATTGCCAAGAGGAGGGTTGTCTTTCCACCCCCGTTCGGACCTACTATCCCGACGTAATCCCCTCTTCTCACATCGAAGTTTGCATCTTTTATTACGAGGGCTCCTGACCTCACCACATTCAGATTTCTAACCTGTATTACTACCTCATCACTCAAGCCTCCCCCTCCTTCTCACAAACTCCACTTCGACCATCCCTGACCCAGTCTTCTTTTCCTAATCATCATGGCTCTGTCAGCCCTACCTTGAGCGCTTCTAAGTTTGCCTCCATCTGACCCAAATAGTCTTTGCCATCTACAGGTCCTAGCGCAAGATAAAGCTTCATAACCTCAACACTCAAACCTGTCCTTGCCTCAACTTCCCTCTTCAGAGCCATTACATAGGAATCTGAGTAAGTTGGGTCCAAGTAGATGACCTTGATATTGTAAATGGCCATTTCGTCGGCAAGCTCCTTGATGAGTTGGACACTAGGTTGCTGGTCTGCCGATATGCCAACAATTCCCTGCTGCCTGAAGCCGTACCTTGCCGCCAAGTAGCCATAAGCTTCATGCGAAACTATGATTACGTCCTTTGTTTTATTCACCAGCTCAGTCTGGTACCTTCTATCCAAATCCTCTAGACGCTTCTTGAGCACATCGAACCTCGCCTGATAATAGTCCTTGCCTGCCGGATCTTTTTCCACTAGAGCCGATAATATCCTTTCGGCCTGCCTCTCTGCCATGTAGGGCGAGAGCCAAGTGTGCGGATCATAGTCACCGTGATCTTTGCCCTCATGCCCCGCCAACTTTATGAGATCTAGACCATCGGTAGTATTGACAATGATCTTCCTACTTGTATTGACCGAGGATATAAGATCTCCTATCCACCAATCAAGCCCCCCTCCGTTGAGTATTATGACATCCGCATCGCTCACCGCAACCATATCTGAGATGGAAGGTTGCCAGGAGTGCACCTCAGTATTGTAAGGTATCAGAGTCCTCACGGAAATTCGATCTCCTCCTACCTCTTCTGCAAGGTAGGCTAATGGGTAGAACGTTGCCAGTACCTTTACCTTAATAGATGGACTTTCAGGATTGTGAGAGATACTTACCGAAGCTACTACCACAAAAACTAAAACTAAAGATATCACTGCGAGAACGCCCACTTCCCTTTTCAACAGATCCACCAAGAGGATCTCTCGCGCCATCTTTATTAATTTTTTGTTTATTTTTATTAAAAAATAATATCTATTTTCACTAAACTTAATAAAAGAAGGGATGTAACAGATCTCACATTACAAAAATTCTGCTTTTCCATTGTAGTGTCTGCTCTTTGGTTTGTACACCTCAAACAACTAAATCAATAAAAGAATTTACCTTTCTGAAAAATGCAAGAATGATTTGTATATTCATAAAAGGATCCCCCTTCGGGCTACTTCATAATTCACTTTCCGCAGGGATGTTGCATCTAGTTTTATTCCCCGACAAGTTGTGGTTTTCTAGACAAAACCCTCCCAATAATTACTGGAAGTAATTTTTTACTATAGAAAATTTTAAATATTTGATATATTAATAATGACAGTGTCATAATGGTGGATAATATGGCGGAGACAAAAAAGATCAGCCTTGTGTGTAGGGAATGCGGTGCCGAGTACCCGGCGACAAAACGGCACATCTGTGATGAATGCTTTGCACCATTGGATGTGAAATATGAGCTGAAAACACAAATTTCCAAGGATATTTTCTGTAATAGGGAAAAAACCCTATGGAGATATTTCGAGCTTCTTCCGATCTTAGACAAATCTAAAATTGTTGATCTGGGTGCTGGTTATACCCCCCTAATAAAAAGTGAAAGGTTGGCGGAACAACTCGGCCTCAAAAGACTATACATAAAAAATGACACGATCAACCCTACAAATTCATTTAAGGACAGGCCTTCCTCGGTGGCTGTTTCTAAGGCATTAGAGTTAGGTTTAGATAGGATAGGTTGTGTCTCTACAGGGAATCTCGCTGCCGCTCTAGCAGCCCATGCAAGAAAAGCTGGCTTGACTTGCTACATATTCGTCCCGAAAGATTTAGAACAAAACAAGATCGCGCAGATCTCGGTTTACGATCCAGAAATAATAGTGATTGATGGGACATACGATGATGCTAATAGGATCGCAACACAAGTTGCAGATAATTATGGACTAGCGTTTGCAAACGTGGATATTCGACCATATTATGTGGAGGGATCAAAGACCTTGGTACTGGAAGTATGCGAGCAACTTGGGTGGAGCCCTCCAGATCATGTAATTGTGCCTGCCGCTAGCGGGGCCCTCTACTGTGCCACAGCAAAGGGTTTAGAAGAACTCGAAAGACTCGGACTGATACCAAGTGCAGAGGTAAATGTATCAATAGCACAACCATGTGGATGCTCCCCAATAGTTGATGCCTTCAAGTCCAACAGAGGGGACATACTGCCGGTCGATAACCCCTTAACGGTTGCTAAGAGCCTAGCAGTGGGTATGCCGGCCGACGGGGTCTACGTATTAAGAAAGTTACGGGATCTCAATGGCATGGCAGAAGATGTCACAGATCAGGAGATAATCAATGCTATAAAACTTCTTGCAAAGACGGAGGGAGTATTTGCCGAGCCTGCGGGTGGAGTTACAGTTGCTGCTTTGAAGAAGTTTATAGATTCTGGTAAGATCGCTCCAGATGAGACAGTTGTGTGTTACATCACTGGCAGCGGGTTAAAAACACCGGAGCTTGTGACGCCTGATATTAAGAATCTAAAGCCTATGGCACCAACATTCGAGTCGTTAAAATCAGTCATTGGGGGGTTTTAAGTGGCAAAGATCGTCCTCTCATCAGTATTTTCTCCATTGACAGGTGGAAAAAGAGAAGTTGAGGTGGAAGCCGTAAACCACAGTTTCAGAATAAATAGGCTTAAATAGGTGTTTGTAGTAAGGATAGGGTATGCCAGAACGCCTCT
>JBMFMY010000099.1:0-5187 GCA_049970435.1 Candidatus Methanomethylicaceae archaeon | reverse complement strand
CCTCCTCCTCATGAGAATGGACAAACAGGATATCACTGGAACATACATAACCAGCCAGATCTTGAAAAAGTTCGGACGCATAAGTTATGTAATTTTGAACATGGTACCTCCCAATCTCGCAGAGTCCCCTGATCTCCCATCTGAGGTATCCGGCATAATAGAGTCTACTGTAATAGGAGTTTTACCATTTTATGAAGAAGTTCTATCTCACAGGTCTAGAGGGGTTTTCTGCCTCTATCACCCTCAGCACCCATACTCTTCCCAATTATTGAATATGACTAAAAAGTTCATCCAACTTACATCAGCAGAGGGGGCGATTATTGATCTGAAAGGGATCAACAAATGAAGGGGGTGAAGTTTACTGTCAGAGAATTTGAAGTATTACAAGGAACTTTATCTCACCGAGACATCAGAACATATCCGTAGCCTCAATGATCTATTTATACATTTAGAGCGAAATCCAAACGATAAAGCTGCTGTTGTGGAGGCTTTTAGAATTATACATTCTATAAAAGGAGATTCGGCAATGATGGGCCTCAAGGAGGTTGTAAAAGTCGCCCATGAAGCGGAGAATTTACTTGCGTCAATAAAAGAAGGTAATCGGTCAGTGGAGAAGTCGACAATAGAACATCTGCTGAATTATGTTGATCGTATCGAGTTTATAGTAAAAGGATTCGCAAACGGCACAATAAAGCAAGTATCTACAGAGAATGTTCCTGCTGTTGAGAAATCCTTTGATACACCCTCAGAAGGGGGAAAAATGACATTATGCGAAAACACCAAAACGCTCGAAGAGAAAAACAAAGGAAAATTTAATATTACAATAAACAACAACTTCGAGGAAAAACTGAAAATTATAAGAGCATTTCTCATTCTTAAGATTCTTTCTGAGAACGGGAGCATAATATCTGTAGACCCCCCTTACGAGCGCATAGCCTCTGGAGATGTACCGCCAAAGATCATTTGCAAAATATCCACTCAAAACATTCAGAAATTGAAAGATGACCTCATGAAAGTGGAGGGCATTATTTCAGTGGAGTCGGCTTCAATAGACGAAAATGTTCCAACTACTCTTGAGGGCTCTTTTTTGGCTATGGATAAGATCTGCCAGATAGATCGTTTAATCTCGACTGTTGAGACTAAGTCCCGAGATTCTACCTGTGCTAGTGTGGATGTGATGAAAGACAAGCACAGGCTTGGCGAAATAAAAGTTAATGTAAAAAATTTAGATAAACTCTTTAATCTTGCCGGTGAGTTAGTATTAGCAAAATCTAGACTAAACAACATAGTAAAATCGCTCGAATCGTCAGACCTCAAGGAAGTTCATCGTCTTATAGATGGGCTCGTCACAGACCTTCAGAGCGAAGTCATGAACATGAGGCTAATGCCAATAGGACAGGTATTCGGGGTTTTTTCAAGGATGGTTAGGGATATGGCAAAGGAACTGGGTAAAGAAGTCGACTTAATAATAGAGGGAGGCGACACGGCAATAGACCGAAAGGTACTAGAGGAGATAATAGATCCTGTAATCCACATAATAAGAAACGCTGTGGATCATGGAATAGAGCCTCCTGAGGAGCGTCTGCGCAATGGCAAAAATGCGATAGGTACCATAAAGATCAAAGCTTACAGAGATGCATCGAACTTCATTATCGATATAGAAGACGATGGACGTGGTATTGATCCAAAGGGTGTTAAAGCAATGGCTTTATCAAAAGGTCTAATAAATTCCAAAAGAGCAGAATCAATGTCTGAAGAGGAGGCACTTTATTTGATATGTGTTCCTGGTTTTTCTACCAAAAAAACTCCATCAATGACCTCTGGAAGGGGGGTTGGAATGAGCGCTGTTAAGAGTAAAGTAGAAGCTCTGGGCGGGGCTCTCACCATCAAATCTTCATTGGGGGCAGGAACAAAAATATCAATGCGCTTACCAGCATCTGTTGCCACAATAAAGGTATTAGTAGTTCGTGTTGGAGATCAACACTACGCCATTCCACTCTCTGATGTTGTCGAAATAGTGCAGATGAGGGAAGACATAATCAAGTACATACAAGGTGAGCTTTTCATAGATCTGCGTGGTAAAATTATAAAAGTCCACGCCCTCTCAGAGTTGCTTGGCGTTAGAGACGACTCACGGCTCCGATTCGCGGTAATAGTAAGGAAAATAGATGGACGGGAATACGGAATCCTGGTATCGGAAGTTTCGGACGAGGACGAAGTTGCAGTGAAGCCTGTCCCTCGCATTTTCAATGACATGCGAAGCTTACTCGGTGCCTCAATACTAGGTGATGGAAAACCAACGTTCATAATTGATATTATGACTCTGGTGTGAATTAATTTGCACTTGCGTCAATCTGAACATCACTTTTCATGCCCCCGTTATCCATAGTAAATATATAAAGCACAAAGAGTGAAAATAACAAATTCGGATTTGAAATCATATCTATGGCGCGCATTCCACAACACATATAAAAATTAAATAAAATTTGGCGAGGAAGCTTCATGCCAATATCAATTCAGATGAAATTGCTTATTGCTTTTACTATTAATTTGATCTTAATGATAATTGTTGTATTGACACCTGTATTTTATGTTCTAGGTGCTGGGATAATACAGGGAGATTTTGCGTTTTGGTATACTATTGAAATTCTGCTCTCCCTGGTAACACTATCAGTAGTTTATGCCTTATTCATTAACAGGACTGCATTTTTACCCCTCAAGATCATAGATAGATTTCTTGTAGAATCAACATCTAGTGGAGACCTCTCTCGTAGACTATCAATTTCTGGAGGAACTGAGGTCTCGCGTTTGGTCAAATCCATCAATGAACTTTTGTCAAAACTTGAAGAGTTAATGATGAAAGAGAAGGCGCGGTGTGAAACACTTGAATCGGTGGTGGAGGAAAGCACAAAAGCTCTAAGATTATCTGAAGCAAAGTACAAGGAGCTAATAGAACTAGCAAACTCAATAATATTAAAGTGGGATCCGGAGGGTAAGATCCTATGGATTAACAAGTATGGCTTGGACTACTTTGGCTTCTCTGAGGAGGAAGTTATCGGTCGTTCGATATATGATACTTTCGTTCCAAAGACAAGCATCGCGAGTGGTGAGATACAAAAACTAATTGATGAAATTACACAAGACGGCGTACAACAATATACAAGTATAAACGAGAATGTAAAAAAGGACGGCACAAGAGTTTGGATCCATTGGTCCTCAAGACCTATAAAGGACGAAGAAGGTAGGCTTGTTGCCATTTTATCGGTAGGGAATGACATCACTGCAAAGATTCAAATGGAGACTATCCGCGATTTCGAGCTAAAGAAGGCCTCAGTTGCCACAAAACTTTACCAGCAAATAATCTCGCCAAACGTTTCCATTTTAGATGTTCTCAAGCTCATGATCGAAGAGGCAATTTGCTCTACAGATTCTGAATTCGGAATAATTGGGGCCGCTGGCACTAAAGATGATGAATTTGCTTTCTACACGTTCAAAGAAGGGAACTTTTTGCCTCTGGAAACAAAAGACATGTCTAATGAAAAAAGTAGCAAGATGGATCTTTTGGGCGAGTTAAAAACGATCAGACCTATCTGTAAGAACTCCGTTTCTGACGATCAAAAAACGTGTTTCTCAGCAATAAACCCTAATATAAGGCGGTTCGTCGCAATTCCTGCCTTGACTCATGGTAGACTCGTTGGCGTCATATTGGTATTCAACAAAAACGAAAACTACGACTCAGAAGATCTTGAATTATTATCAGAAATTGGGAGATACTTGGCTCTCACAATTCAACGATTTATGCTTGAAGATAAAGTCCATAGAGAATTAAAGGAGATTCTTACTTTATTTGACAGTATTGATGAACCTATATACGTGGCAGATCCTTTTACATATGAGGTTATATTTGCCAATAAATATCTCATCAATTTACTTGGTCATAGCCCGATAGGTAAACCATGTTACACCGAATTTCAAGGATCAGACAGGCCTTGCAACTTTTGCAATAACAAGCTTTTATTTGAGAAAGGGACTCACAAATGGGTCTATTACAACCCACTATTAGATAAACACTATGCCATAACTGATAAGATAATAAAATGGCCTGACGGAAGGGATGTCAGGTTTGAATTAGCAATAGATATAACTGATCGGGTCAGGCTAGAAAAGACTCTCGAAGAGAAGATACTCGAGTTGCAAAAATATTCTGAGCGCTTGGAAAAGATAGTCCAGGAGAGAACAAAGGCATTATTAGAAAAAGAGCGGATCGCTACCATAGGCGAGACTGCCTTGATGGTCGGTCACGACCTCCGAAACCCCCTCCAGACTATAAGATACTCTCTATACTTGATGGAGAAAGATTTGAAGGATAACACGGCCATTATGGCACATATAAATAGAATTGAGCGTTCTGTCCAATACATGAATAAAATTGTTTCTGACTTACAAGATCTGTCTAAACCAATGAAAATTGATCCCTCCAGAGCTAATCTTATGAATATAATCAAAGAATCCCTTTCCATGGTTGAGGTACCGTATAACGTTGAAGTGATGATAGATGTTGACCCTTCTGCTGAGGGCGAAGTAGACAGTAGGCTAATTAAAAGGGCTCTAGTAAACCTTATCATAAACGCAGTCCAATCAATGCCAAAGGGAGGCAAAATGAGACTTTCAGCAAAAATGGAGGGAGGATTTATAACATTCTCTATCGAGGACACTGGATGTGGGATGAGCCAGGATACGATGAAGCGAATTTTCGAGCCATTTTATACTAATAAGTCTAAAGGTATGGGTCTTGGCCTCAAAGTAGTAAAGCGAATCGTAGAAAACCATGGCGGAAAAATTTTTATAGAGTCTGAAGTGGGAAAAGGCACCAAGTTTGAACTGAGGATCCCGCAACCATTAAATATCTGAAAAATTCTGGTGCTGTACATTTGCAGGTTAGAGTTGTGCTGTAAGCTGTTCTATTGAATGTGGGTGTTGTGGATATATTTTTGAATTCTTCGTAGAGTTGTTTGTTTGTGTATCTTATAACTATTGTTAGGATTTCTTAGGTCTTGGGCTGACCAGTGCATCCACTTATGCTTGCAACGCTTTGGCACCTCTCCCATCAGCCGCTCGATTTTGTTGGTTGTATAGGGTATTTTGATGCTAATGCGAGTTCAGTGAATGTAACCATGAGCCTGGCGC
>JBMFMY010000098.1:0-5225 GCA_049970435.1 Candidatus Methanomethylicaceae archaeon | reverse complement strand
AACTCATTGTACAGCCTTGCACAGTCGTCAGCCAGTTTCCATAGGGCGGGGCGGCCTTCAACTATGAAGGTGTTGGCTCTCTCCATTTCAGACACCCTTTTGGGCTTCAATGTATTTTTCAATGGACTGAGACGGCGCCTATCGTTGAGACGTAGTAGCTGTGTGTCCATAGGGACGGCAACTTGAGCAGCTCGGGGAACTCCTTTCTTAGGATGTTTGAGCTTCTTCCCTTGATTCTCCTCACAATCTTATGTACTGATATTGTTGGGTAGGCTGATATAAATAAGTGGATGTGGTCAGGGTTTATGGCAAGTTCAAGAACCTTAATCCCTAACTCATCTGCAACCTGACGAATTATCTGCTCAAGCCTCTCCTTCACCTTCCCAACTATAACTGGTTTTCTCCTCTTTGAACACCAGACCAGGTGGTACTGGATTAGAAAGACCTTGTTCCTTGACCGTTGATAGCCCATCACAAATCCGCATAATTTGTTGCTATATTTAAACCCTTCGACAATTCATCCCAGAGCTAAAGCTCTAGGCTTTCTTGTCAAGTGCGTTGTAACCGCAAAATTCTGGTTCACATTCTCCACGAAATATTCCTCAGGGAATTTCATTTTCCCAGTCCCTAAAAAATCATTGGTTAAGAGAACTCACGGCGAGCCCAAGAATGTGATCCTGTGGGCTTCCCTGCGGAAGATTGTGAATGGTGTGGATGCTCTTTCATGATGTCCTGTTCTCAATTTTAATTCGTGAAACATGCAGTGCCGTGTGAGAGGTAGTCCTAAAAGCGTCAATAAGTTTCCCAAGACCACATCGACAAAGTTTATTATTCGATAATTACAACCTATAACTGGTGGTTTCTTGATAGAGGGGAAGAGGAGGGCAGCTCAGGAAGCGCTCAGCGAAGTGTGCGATGGGCAGATTTTGGGCATAGGTACGGGGTCTACGGTCGCCATTTTCATAGAGATGCTCGCAGAGAGAGTCAAAAAGGAGGGGCTTAGGGTGATGTGCGTGCCAACGTCCTACCAGTCAGCGTATTTGGCAATGGAGAGAGGGCTGAGGCTCACAACTCTCGAGGAGTATCCCACCCTAGACCTGGCTGTGGACGGAGCGGACGAGGTTGACAGGAGCCTGAATTTGATAAAGGGCGGCGGGGCGGCGCTCACCAAGGAGAAGATCGTGGACTCTGCGGCGAAGAGGTTTGTGGTTATAGCTGACGAGAGCAAGCTTGTCGACAGGCTTGGTACAAAGTCGCCAGTGCCCATTGAGGTCATTCCCATGGCGTGGAGGAGGGTTTCGAATATGGTGAGGGTGCTGGGCGGGGAGCCCAGGTTGAGGGACGGCGGAGATAGAAAGGACGGACCGTTGATAACAGACAACGGCAATTTCATAATCGATGTTAAGTTCGAGGAGGTTGCTGATCCGAGAGCGCTCGAATTCGAGCTTAAGAGGATTCCAGGCGTTGTGGAGGTCGGGCTCTTTGTGAACTTGGCTAATGCGGCATACATAGGCAGCGATAAAGAGGTCAAAAAGATAGAACGCAGAAAAAGTTAGCTCCCATGTTTTGGAAAAGTGAGGGTTGAAGGATTTCAGGACTCCTTTTTAAAATCTATTGGTGTAATTCTGTCAGTGTTGATGTTTATTTTTGTTCATTTCTATGAGTGCGTTCAGGGACGATGCCTAACCAAAGATCTACTTGTTTTGTATAGCGTAGTCGGCAATAGGTTCAAACGGAGCTTCGTATCGATGCCCCTGCATTGCGCGGCGTGAATTTTTCCACCGCTTAATTGTACATTTTAGTACACGAATGTTTTATAAGAATGCTTTTTGAACATTTATGGTCTGGTGTGATGGCCATGGCAAATATTGATCCAGCAATTCTGGGCGGTTATATTCTGGGATTTGTAATGCTTTTGCTTGGTTTAATCTACAGCGTGCGAAAAGCAGGGAAAGGGTGAAGAGGAGTTGGAGTCAGCATTTGTTGATGTTTTGATAATTTTGGCTTTGATCGCAACCGTGATAGCGATCGGAGCAAGGGGTTACAGAGTGAGCAACTCTATTAAGGGCTACTTTCTAGCAGGTAAGGGGCTGGGCTCATGGGTTCTGGCATTCTCGATAATGGCAACCTACTTCAGTGCGGCCTCCTTCCTAGCAGGAGGAACAACATATCTCTTCAACTTGGGCTTTGGGGCCTGGCTCACTGCCTGGCACATCATAGGTGTTGTGTTGATGTGGATCTTGGTAGCAGAGAGGCTATTCAAGTACGCCTCAAAAACCAACATAATTAGCGTGCCGGACTTCCTCGAGCATAGGTACCAGAGCAGGGGAGCAAAGATAATATCAGCACTGGTAATTCTGTCGCTATTCACGCTGTACCTCACTAGCGTGTACAAAGGAGGGGCCGTGATACTCGCAACTGTATTGAAGACTACTTTCGAGATGGCGCTGATTCTGCTGTCCCTTCCGGTCATTATTTATGTGTGTATTGGCGGGCTTAGGGCAGCGGCCCTGAACAACCTTATCCTTGGAGCGCTGATGCTAATTGCGGCCTTTTTGACTTTCTTTGCAATAATGGCTGCTGTGGGAGGGCCGTTGAATGGGCTGGAGTCCTTAGCGAGCATGAAGGTATTGGACAGGTTTCCTGGATCCCTGTGGCTGCGCCTTGATGGTATTGGACCCCAGCCCGCTATGACGGCGGGCATGGTACCGACTTTAATAATGAGCATAACGTTCTCGATAAGCGTGGCTCAAGTGGCGCTGCCCACTCTCCTGATGCAGTTCTACGCAGCAAAGGACATAAAGGTGATAAGCAGGGGGCGGATCATCGGGACATTAGCGGTAGCCGCTTATGCGATATTTGTTTTTTCGCTCGGTGCATTCTGTCATCTCATATTAGACCCGCAGCTTTCGAGCGGCGAGGTGGCGTACTTGATGAAAGACACAGACTGGGTCATACCAAGAGCTATTACAATGCTCCTTCCGCAAGGGCTGCGCGGGCTAGTACTGGCTGCGCCCATTGCCGCCTCCATGTCTACTCTTGCTGTAACACTCCTCGTCCTCTCTGGGGCTATGGTGAGGGACATCATCCAACCCCTTAAGCCTAGTATCAGCGAAAGGAAACTCCTACGTTTAGCCAAGATCTCCCCAATATTCTTTGCGGCTATATCGCTTGGGTTGACGCTCTTCCAGACAGACATAATCGTTGAGATAGTGGGGGCTGCATTCGGGACGATCTTCGTTTGCTTCTTTGGTCCTGTGACCATCGGACTCTACTGGAGGGGCGCAACCAAACATGGAGCGATCGCATCGATGATCTCTGGTCTGATCGTGGGGTTGCTGTGGTACAAGTTCCTGTACAAAGTGACTTGGATTTACCCTGTAATCCCGGCTTTGATGGTCTCTCTACCGCTATTCTTCATTGTTAGTGCATTCACATCAAAGCCGTCAAATGAAGTTTTGAAGTTGCTGGAGGCGTAGATCATGGTAAACTTCACTACATTTTTGGAGACAAATGCGCTTTGTTACAGGGACAAGACTGCCATAGTCTTCCCAAAGAGAGGGGAGATCATCACATACACAGGTCTTCTAGAGAGAGTGGGCAGACTGGCTCAGGGGCTTGAACGGTTGGGCGTGAAGAAAGGCGACAGGGTCTTAATCAGCACGGGAAATGTCCCAGAGACAATAGTAAGCTACTTTGCCACATGGAGGCTTGGAGCTGTGGCTGTTCCAGTTAACCCTGATTTTAGGGCTGAGGAGCTTGGGCATTTGGTGAGGGACTCGGAGCCGAAGGTGATAATAGCCTCGGAATCGGTTTGTTCAGAGACTCTACCAAAGCTCAATCTTGATGGGATCTCGGTAATAGCTTTGGGTTTTGCCAGGAACGCAGTAAGTTTTGAGGAGGTCCTGCGATCCCCTCAGATCTCCAGAGCTACGGATTGCTCCTTTGAAGACCTGTGCCAGATTCAGTACACCTCGGGGACGACCGGAAGACCCAAGGGGGCGATGATAACTCATGGTAACTGGATGGCTGCCGTCGAGTCAGAGAGGTGGGCGCTGGGTCTGACGGACAGGGACATATACTTGGGCTTTTATCCTCTTTTCCACATCGGTGTCAGCTGGGGGATCTCTGCTCTCAGGCACGGTGCGACATTTGTGATGATGGAACGCTTCAATTTGGAGGATTTTCTAAGGTTGGCCAAGGAATACAGAGCGACTGTTCTCTCAGGTATGCCTCCGGTTTTGTATGCGTTAGTCAATGCGCCAAAGGGTTCTGAGGAGTGCTTGACCAGTGCGAGGTGTATAATAACTGGTGGCGCGCCCACACCAGAGGAGGTGTGGAGGAGGTTTGTTGAGAGGTACCCTCATATCAGCGTGGTGAATGCTTATGGGCTCTCTGAGACTGTTGTGCTGGGTACGGGGACTGTTGTCCCTGCGAGCCGGCAGGACTTATCAAAGGGCTTCAGGAGCGCAGGTTTGCCAGTCGGTTTCTCTGAAGTGAAGATAGTGGACGAGGCTGACCCCTCTAAAGAGCTTCAGAAGGGTAAGGTTGGAGAGATCGCCTTAAGGGGACCTGGTGTATGCAAGGGCTACTGGAGAAAGGAGGATGAGACTAAGAGGGCATTCCTTCCAGACGGGTGGCTCTTGACAGGAGATCTAGGGTATGTTGATGAAGAAGGGGCGCTCTATATTACATCTCGGAAGAAAGATGTTATAATAATGTCTGGCTGGAAGATATACCCGGCCGAGGTGGATAATGTGTTGATGCGCCATCCAAAGGTGGCCGAGGCGGCAGTTTTCGCCAAGTATGACGAGGTGAAGGGAGAGGTCCCTGCCGCAGCAGTAGTTCTGAGGCAAGGGGTTCAAGCCTCGCCAGAGGAGATAGTCAACTTCTGTAGCGAGAGGCTGGCAGGATACAAGGTCCCAAGGCACATAATCTTCCTTGAGAGCCTGCCGAAGATTGGCGGCTGGAAGATTCTGCGCCGGGTACTTAGGGAGAGGTATGGGAATTTTCCAAAGGTAGAAAATCTTTAGATTGTTGATAGCCCTCCCTATTGGAGGGCTTGATCTGGCTATTCGCGTATTTTGATAAGCGGAATGTTCAGTTTTCTGAGCTCCTTATCGCTAGCCGGTATCAGTTTGGATTTGAGGGGTTTCACTCTACATAGGCACAGGTAGGTATGTATCAGCATACCTATCGTATGCGTAGTAGAGCTTGGGCTTCAC
>JBMFMY010000097.1:0-5256 GCA_049970435.1 Candidatus Methanomethylicaceae archaeon | reverse complement strand
GCGTACATAGACTATCACTACAGCATAACAAGATACTCTCATGTCCAAATCAACAAATTCCAAATTCTGATATGCTAACTCACGATCTCAGCCAAACCACTTTTCCAGGCTAGACTGTCTTTCCGACTCTTTCTTAGTCTTAATGACCCTCTGGAGAGCTGCTTCCACTCTCTCCAACGAGAAATCGTGATTTTCGCACAGTATCTTCTTGATCCTCTCGCCATCCAGTTCGCCCCACTGCAGTTTGTACTCCCCTGTCGTCCTTGGATTCAGAAATATTTCCCTTATGGCGTCTACATCGACGTGAGGATCTGCCACAAGCACCCCCTTCTCCAGAGCTGCCTTCAGGGAGCCATGCTCCTCTATTATCTTCAATGCCTTCTTTGGTCCTATGCCCTTGAAGCCATCAGGATTGAAGTCTGTCCCAAGCATTATCCCTATATCGATTAGCTGATCCCTGCTAATATTCAGACTGCGAAGGAGATCATCCAGCTTTATCATCTCGGGCTCTATATCTATGTAGACAGGCTTGTTTGGCAGTTTTCTCCGGCCAGAAATCGTCAGATTCCTAACAAGTCTTGGAGCCCCGAATAGAAGAGAGTCGTAGTCCTGGCTCACAGTTGCCCATGCGTCTCCCCGTTTTGTCATGAACGCCGCCTGCGCCTCCCCTTCCGAGGGTGCCTGAACCCATGGGATCCCCATGGCCTCCAGCAGATCCTTCGTCTGAGCTACCATCTCCCCGGTCAGTCTCGAGGTCGCCTGCGCCGCCTTCCTCGCACCCTCCAAGTCACCCCTCTCGAGCGCCTCCCTGTACTCCTCCTCAGCCTTCTCCTTGATCTCGGCCCTCCTCTCGATCTCGCGGAGCTTCAGCTCTGGTGGCTTGCCATCGAATACGTAAACCGGTTTAATCCCTGCCTCCAAAAGATTGACGGTTCTGTAAAATATACCGCTCAAGTGGCTTGTGACCCTTCCACGGGAGTCCATCAGAGGCATCCCATCGGGCTGCCTTATTATCGAGAGAAATTGGTATAGGGCATTGTATCCGTCAATCGCCAGTACTCTTCCCCTGAGCTCCTCAAGAGCTACCGTCTGTGCGGTTACAACACCCTTTAGGTTTACTCCCATTTTCTACGTTTCCCTTACCTTTGCCAGGGTTATCACTTTACCCTTCTTCTGAGCAGAGACATTAACCTTTCCCCTCAACTCGAGCCTCATCAGTGCCCTGTTGAGTTCCCCCAGCGAGATGTCATTTATCATGGTCCTCAGCATCTCCAAAAGCTCTTCGTCCCTAACCGAACCATCCCTCTTTCTCACAAGATCCAGTATTATCAGATCCAAGGGCTCCGCGCGCCAGTTCGCATCATCTTCAGAGATTTTTACCTCCTCCTCAAGCAAAGTTTATGAGCGGTTGCCTCCCGCTGAGGGCCTGTTTGCTCTTCTCTTCCCAAGCCTTGTAGAACTTGTGCATGTCCTCACTTATAGAGGGTCTGATTTTTTTGAGAGCTTTCTCAAAGTGGTACATGGTCACCTCAGTGGCATCTGGATTCTCCCTGAGCGCTATTAGGCCAGCCTCTCTGCAGACAGCCTCTATGTCTGATCCAGCATAACCCTTCGTCATATTTGTGAGTTTCTCAAAATCAACGTCCTTCGCTAGTGGCATCCCCTTGGTGTGGATCTTGAATATCTGGAGCCTCGTCTCATTGTCGGGCTCTGGAACGTAGACGAGCCTGTCGAACCTGCCTGGCCTCAGAAGAGCCGGATCGATTATGTCCGGGCGGTTGGTGGCGCCAACCACCACAACATTCTCCAGTCCCATTATCCCGTCCATCTCGGTTAGCAGCTGGCTTATCACCCTCTCCGTGACCATCGAGTCCCCGCCGCCAGCCCACCTCACAGGGGCAATCGAATCGATCTCGTCAAAGAATATGATGGCAGGTGCTGCCGTCCTGGCCCTCCTGAAGACCTCCCTTATGGCTCTCTCCGACTCTCCGACCCATTTGCTGAAGATCTCAGGTCCTTTTATCGTTATGAAGTTAGCCTCACTCTCTGTGGCGACAGCCTTCGCCAGCAGGGTCTTCCCACACCCCGGAGGTCCGTAGAGGAGAACACCCTTCGGCGGCTTTATGCCCAGCCTCTTGAACCTCTCTGGGTACTTGAGTGGCCACTCTATGCACTCCCTGAGCTCCTGTTTCACGTCCTCGAGACCACCTATGTCCTCCCACTTCACCATCGGGACCTCAACATAAACCTCTCTGAGCTCTGTGGGGGTTATCTCCTTGTATGCCGCCTCGAAGTCCTCCATCCTTATCTCCAGCTTATCCACAACCTCAGGCGGTATCTTGTCCTGCTGGATATCTATCTCCGGCAGGTACCTCCTCAGCGCCTTCATTGCAGCCTCTCTGCAGAGCGCGGCTATATCTGCGCCCACGAACCCATGGGTCAGGTTGGCTATCCTCTTGAGGTCCACATCCTTCGCTAGGGGCATATTCCTCGTGTGGACCTGCAGTATCTCGTACCTCTCAGATGCTGATGGGACCCCTATCTCTATCTCCCTGTCGAACCTCCCGGGTCTCCTGAGCGCTGGGTCTAGGGCATTCGGTCTGTTGGTCGCGCCTATGACTATTACGTCTCCTCTTGCCTCCAATCCGTCCATCAGCGCGAGCAGCTGCGCCACAACCCTCTTCTCGACCTCTCCTGTGACCTCTTCCCTCTTGGGGGCTATCGCGTCCAGCTCATCAATGAATATTATGGCTGGAGCGTGCTGCTTCGCCTCCTCAAAGAACTCCCTGAGCTTCTGCTCGGACTCCCCGTAGAACTTGCTCATGATCTCAGGACCATTTATCGCTATGAAGTATGCGTCCGTCTCGTTGGCCACCACCTTCGCCAGCAGGGTCTTCCCACACCCTGGAGGTCCGTACAGAAGCACCCCCTTCGGCGGATCTATCCCAAGCCTCTTGAAGAGCTCCGGATGCTTTAGGGGCAGCTCAACCATCTCCCTGATCTTTCTTATCGGCTCCTCCAGTCCGCCGATGTCCTCGTAAGTAACTCTGGGTACTCTTGCTGCCTCGGCCGGCTTCTCGAGAATTGTAAGGTTCGTCTCGTCAGTGACAAGGACTATCCCGGAGGGTTTGGTGGAGACTACAGTGAACGGTATCGCCTGACCTAGGACAGGTATCAAGACGTTATCTCCTTCCACCACAGGAGTGTCCGCTAGCCTCCTCTTCACGAAACTCACAAACCCAGAATCCACGGTTATCGTGAAGGACAGGGGGGCCAACTTCACCATTGTTGCTACTTTTGCCTCTGCCTTCCTTATAGTCACTCTCTCTCCTATTCCGACGCTCGCATTCTTCCTGATGAGCCCGTCCATCCTTATTATGTCCATCCCCTGATCCTCGGTGTAGGCTGGCCAAACTATGGCAGCGGTCTTTCTCTTACCCTCTATCTCGATGACATCCCCCACACTCACGCCTATTGCCTTCATGGCATCCGCGTCTATCCTGACCTTTCCCCTTCCCACGTCCCTCTGCTTGGACTCGGCGACCCTCAACGTCAGCTCGTTCTTTTCCCTCTCCAAAATTTTTTGCCCCCACGTTACAATGATCTTATAAAATATTCTATTAGCAAAATACTTTCAGTCGCTTTTTAATTTTATGGATATTAAAGAATCGTAAAAACGGACGAAATTTTTGGAAAAATCGAGGAGTACGTGTACCGAGGTGCCCCATGAATGCTAGAGAACTTCATCCTGGAAGAGTCTGGACGACCTCAACGTCCACCTGTCCGACTCCTTTGACTTTGCTGAAGGCATCTTCGATGGGCTGAGTCCCGCCCTCAAAGACTCCTGGCATTATCACAAAGACCTTCAGCGCCTTCAAACCGAATGCGATCTCCTCCTCAGCGATCTTATGAATGTAAAGATCCTTGTTCCCCTTGGGCATGGAATCCCTGAGTCCGTTCTTCAATATCTCCAAATCGATACCATCGTCCTCGGGGAGAATTTTGAAGACAGCAAGAAGTCTGGACACATCCCTCACCTCATGGTCCCACAAATCCACACTTCGGGCACTTGTAGTTGTTCACGAGCTCCCTGCACTTCCTGCAACGCCAGAATACCACCTCGCCGCAGTTTGGGCACGGAAGCTTCACACCCTTCTGGTCCGGCAGTATCGGCTCCTTGCAGGATATGCAGACGGGCAACTCTAGTTCGCTCATGTGTTTCACCAACGTTAGATTCTTAACGCGAAGGTTAAAAAACTCTTCAAGTATATAAACTTAATATCGGTATCCCGTATCATCTAATCTCTAACATGTCCATAAAGCAGATAGCACTTGAAGAAGGCACATCATGAAAGTCGTGTATCATATAATATCTATCATGTCCATAAAGCCTCTGACCAATGACCGGCATGTGTGGATGCCCCCATAGACCGCTGCAGCCCCTCACTTTTCTAAAAGGGATCTCAGAAAGGGGATCAGTGCATGCCTTAGGAGCCTAGACCTCGCCACCCTATCGATGAGTCTTCCCTGCAGGTCCATATCGTAACCGACCAGCTCTTCCAGCAACCCATACTTGTGCGCCTCGACCATGATCCTCTCCAGCTCCTCTTCCCTCATGTTCCTGAACACCCTCGCGGCAACTCTCATCTTTTCGAACTCACCTTGGTACTGCACCTTCCATTCCCTCTCAAACTCAGAAAGCGAACCTCCTCTGATCGCAGAAGCCGCAGCCCTCCCAGCCATCCTCGCAGTCAAACACCCCAGTATGATGCCTCCGCCTGTTGTAGGCTTTGCGAAGCCGCCGGCATCTCCAACCGAGACAATGTTATCCTTCACGACGTTCCTCAGAGGTCCACCTATGACAACCTTGCCGTAGAGCTCTCTGAGGATCTTGGTTACTGATTTTCCTGCAAAGTTTTTATTCTTCTCCATGAACCTCTTGAGTAGCTCCCTCGGCAACCCCTCAGTAGTCGCGAGCCCGACCCTGAGGTGGTCTTTTCTGGGGACGGTCCACACAAAGAACCCTGGAGCCCAGCCCCCTGTGTAGATCTCCACAACATCCTCTTCGAGGTTCTTGACCTCCACATCGACTTGGGCTGCAGGGATTGACCTCGGTAGCTCCATTCCTATAGCCTTGGCCACCCTGCCCTTCGTGCCCTCGGCATTTATCATGATCTTGGAGCTCATGGAGGGTTTATACTCCGTCCCCGTGAGGATTTCCACTCCTGCCCTCTCAGCCCTCCTCATGAGCTCTAC
>JBMFMY010000096.1:0-5267 GCA_049970435.1 Candidatus Methanomethylicaceae archaeon | reverse complement strand
CCAGGAGATCTGTGGACGAAACTCAGCAGATTGTTAGGAAGGTGCAGGAAGCGGTCACAAAGACGCTTGGGGGAGTCAACAATCTAGTAGAAAAAATAACTTCCAGTATCGATACTACCATGAAGGGCATGGAGTCTCTGAGAAACCTCTCATCTTTCACTATTACACAATCAGAAGGCATAATAAAAAGAGCTGGGGCCATACAGTCGGCAATGGATATTGTGATCTCCTTGAAGTCTCCTATTAACGAAGTTGCATCATCAGCCGAAGAAAACGCCTCTGCGGCAGAAGAGATAACAAGTGCCATAGAAGAGGCAACGGCATCCATAGACTCCAACACCTCGCTTATCAATGAATGCATTAGAATTGCAAGAGAAGAAACCACTGATAACAGTCAAATTTATATTTAAATAATTATTCTTGTGGGCTATTGATGTCTCGAGTATACATTGGAGAGCGGAGCCCTTCTGTTTACACAGTGATATCGATAGTTTTCTCTTTCTTTGTAGTTTTGCTTATCACGAACTATGCCTCCCAAGCATTTCCTAGATTTTTACCAACAATCCAACGCCTGTCTTTTGTGCTGACCGCAGGATTTTTTATGATTTTGTTTCAGTATTCTGTCTTTGATAATTGGAAAATCGACCTTGCTTTTTTATTACCAACTTCGGCATTGTCTATTTCTCTTCTGTTTTTCGATTATAGTCTTGCATACTTTTTTGATATCCTAATTCTTGCACCTTTTTTAGAAGAGTTCTTTTTTAGAGGATATATGATAGGAATAGTGCTAGAAGCGGTGACGATGGAGAGAGAGCCTGTTGTAAAAATAACTGCGGGTGTAACGGCTATAGCTGTGTCCCTTTGTGCCTTTGTAGTGATGCACCCTCAAAATGAAGCTTCTACCGCATTCTACTATGGCCTCATTTTTTCAGTTTTGATGGTTGCTTACCGACTACTTCGTGACTACGATGTTTCAGAATATGCTGTGGTTTTCCCTATCATCCCTCACTTCTTTAATAATTTTATTTTGTATAATAAATTCAACAGTGTTATAGGTGAAGCTGTTACCGTGACTGTGGTTCTGTTTCTGATGGCTATCTGGTCAATTTTGGCTTATAAGAGTTTCAAGAGACGCCTCTTTTGGTAAATTTGTTCATAGGCTTTAAATTTTAAGAAAAAGTAGTTGATCCGAGCTCGAGGCCATGTACTAAAAAGCAAGTAGTTTTAAACTTCAAATCACGCATCACCGATTGTCGACTCTCAATCGCCCTAGCGACTTAGTGACGAATCGATTTGAATAGTGTTTTTAAACATTTGGATCCAGATTTTTTACTGCTCTGGGGGTTTGGGGGTTTGAGAGTTTGTCTCACTACAGTATATTGGAAAAAATAAATCAACTCTAACAGGTAGATAAGCTGGTTGATATATCAAAGAGTACCCTTCAGCTGGACATCTTGTTGTGTCTAAATGCAAGGGATGAAGCAATGATCTCTGATATGGTCTCACTGCTCACTCAGAGGAGAAAAGCGATCACTGATGCCCTCAGAAAACTCAAGAAAAAAGGCCTTGTAGAACAATCCCCTGATGGAAAATATTATAGATTGACTGAGAGTGGATCGAGGTGCTTAAAGATGCTAGTGGATTTCATGGGGAGTGGAAAGACTGATATTAATACATCAGAGCGAAATCCTTTGGAGGCACTCCCTTCAACCTCGGTTATATCTCAGATAATAACAGTGATGGGGACGAGTAAAGACTGTCGGATGACTTTGAAAGAGATAGCACGGGCTATAGGGCTCAGTCCGCTGAGAGCTCAGAGTTATATGGATCTGTATATTGAGAGAGCGCCCCAGCTTTTTAAGAAGTACGCTGACGAAACAAAACTTTCAAAGCTTCTCTCAAAGATCGGCATTAAACTCAGGCGCTATGAGACCTATTACGCCCTGACTAAGGAGGGTTTACAATATCTTAACAGACTTCCCTTGTACATAAAGCTGAAGCAGTCTTTGGTCTACAGAATATTGAGTAAAGTTACTGGTACGAGTAATCCCAAGTCAATATTCAGAAGGCTGAACTTCTTACTATATGCGTGCGGATTGATCTCTGCCATATCAATAGCTCTTCAGGTCTCTCCCCTTGTGCCTTGGATGTGGGCATTATTCTCGGCTTCCGTTGGCCTTATTGCTATAGCTGATCTTTTCCTCTATCGCTCCATCTAGCAATGGTAATCCATATGCATGAAGGTAATAGCGATGCCTACAAGCCATCTTCAAAAAACTTTATTGGTAAGAAAAAGCGCATTCTCGTTGCCGAAGACTCCGCCCTTATGAGGGCTTTCCTTAGAGATTTTCTCACATCTGAAGGTTTTGATGTTATCACTGTCAGAAATGGTAAGGAGGCACTGGACGTCGTCTCGAAACTGAGCCCTGACGCCGCAATATTAGACATAAACATGCCCATTATGGATGGCTTATCGGTTCTCAGAGAATTCGTGAGAATGAGGATCCCTTCCGTAATGTTCAGTCATCTAACGGTGGAATCTTCAAGCACCACTATGGAAGCTTTGGAAATTGGAGCAATAGACTTTGTTACAAAACCTAGCCCACCATATTCTGACATTAATAATGTTAAGAAAGAACTCCTTTCTAAACTTAAGATAGCTATTGTTAGCAAGAACATACCTTCGATTCGAAGAAATTTCATTGGAAGACCACTTTCGTTCGAAGCACATCAAGAAAACCTCGCAAAGAAGGTTATTCTGGTCGCTGCATCAACCGGTGGCCCTTCTATGATAAAGTCAATACTTTCGGATCTACCCAGAAGGCTTGGTGCTTCGATATTAATAGTGCAACATATGCCTCCAATATTCACAAAAGCTTTCGCAGCGAGCCTCTCTTCTACATCATTCCTCCAAGTGAAAGAAGCGGAGTATGGGGAATTGATATATGAAAATAGAGTTTATGTAGCACCTGGTGACTTTCACATGGAAGTAATGACAGGGGCTAGAATACTGCTACATAAGGGCGAAAAAGTAAACTTTGTTAGACCGTCTGCGGATACGTTGTTTTTCTCAGCTGCAAGGCATTTTGGCTCTTCAACACTGGCAGTCATACTTTCAGGAATGGGATCTGATGGTGCAAAAGGCGCTTTGGCAATTAAAAATGTTGGCGGTCATGTTATAGTTCAAGATGAAGCGACATCTGTTGTCTATGGCATGCCCAAGGCCGCAATAGAAGTGGGCGCAGTCGACGAAGTTCTATCTATTGATGAAATACCAAAGAGGATTGTTGATCTTTTGTGATAAATTGATCAGTTTGAACGTATTATTTAAATTGCGCGAATTTTTAATTCATATACAAAAATCGTTAAAAGGCGAGATGTCCAAGCATTTATAGTGTTGCTTATTTGAGAGAAAGGTTCTGTTCAAGAAAAAGTTTTGACCTGAACTACAAAAATCGTTAAAAAATAAAACAAGATCGGTGCTCTCTATCGAGTTAGCAGATGTATAGTCTAGATGAACGGATAGTCAACACAACTCTTCCGAGGCTTCTCTAAGAAGTTATGATAATGCGGCAGAGTTGATGTGACCTCCTCCCGCGCTTACGCAAGGGGCTTCCACTCTTCCTTCCTGTTACTCCCTCACAGCGCTTTGGGAGCGTTTCTGAACTTTCCCCTTTTTTTAGGGTCGAGGTTCCTGCTCCATCATTAGGGCTTGCCCTCATCGGTAGCACTCTCAGCCAGCCTGGGCAGAGGTCCAGCCCTCATGTCCTCTCTCGTATTATGTCATACACAACATGCCATCGATCATGTACATGTGCTTTATTGTTGCCTCTCTACACATCTAAATGTATTGGGAATAAGAGATACATGCCTATAATTTTATGCCTATAATTTTAGGCCATCGTACTTTCGGAAAGGACTTCCCCACCAACAAAAAAATTGGCAAGAGTTGATTTCGTTCGCTCTCATCCCACCATAAATGGTGTGGGATTTCTCGCGCACAATGTTAAACTTTTTTAGAAAAACGTTTTATATAGATAACTTATTATAATTGATCGCGATGAAGAATAGCACTATTGCATTATCTGATGAGACGAAGAAGGCGCTTGATGAGTTGAAGGTTCATCCAAGGGAGCCCTACGAAGATGTTATAAAAAGGCTGATCGAAAAATGCAGAAAGCCCAGCTAACCTACAAGTTCAGGCTCTACCCAGAGAAGGAACAGGAAAACTAGGAGACTTTAGAGCTGTGCAGGCAGACCTACAATTCTTGGCGTAGTGGAATGGGAAGGATAAAATGCCGAGCAGAGCTCCAGGCTCAGCTGCCTAAACTAAAGAAGGAGAATGAGCTGAACATGGTTTACTCGAAAGTCCTATAGTTCTCTACCAGCTGTGCTCCAATCTAAAAGCCTTATCCCAACTAAAAAAGAGCAGCAAGAAAGTTTGAAGATTAAGGTTTAAGGGCGAAGGTTGGTTCAAGACCTTCACCTAAAACCAGAGCAGCTTAAGGCTGATAAAGACAGGGGAGAGTCTTGATGTTTTGCTCCTATCCAAGATCTGCGGCATACCAATAAGAGTCCACAGGCTAGTTGAAGGAAAGCAGGTTGTGATCAAGAGGCACAACTCTGGGAGATGGTTCTCCTGCTTATGCGTAGAGAAAGAAGTCAGCGTCATTTGGAAAGAGCCTAAACGAATTGTAGGCGCAGATGTTGGAATAAGGCACTTTTTGACTGATACTGATGGGAGTATATAGAACCCAAGGTTCTACGAGAGGACCTTAAAGAGGATAAAAGTGACCCAGCACCGGCTTTCTAAGAAAAAGAGAGGCTCAAGGAATTACGAAGAGCAGAGGATAAAACTCGCCAATATGAGAGACTAGTGAACCAGAGAGACGACTTACACAAACTATCAAGGTTCTACGTGAACATTACGATGTTGTATGCGTCGAAGACTTGAACGTAAAAGGCATGGTCAGAGACCACAACTTAGCCCAGAAGATACTCGACGCCTCTTGGGGAAGATTCCTTCAACTGCTCGAATACAAGGCTGAGAGGGCTGGTCTTCGGGTGGTGAAGGTTCCCCCAAAGGGCACATCGGAAGGTCTAAGCTATGAAAACCCCCTAAGAGATTGGATATCCGCCCATAGGATAAAGATGAAGGGATGGGATAGCCCGGATCAGCCTGCTGAGACGAGACCTCTACTGGTAGAGATGCCAGCAAGCCTCATCGTTGAAGCAGGAAGCCCCATGCGAAGCGTGGGGTAGTTCAC
>JBMFMY010000095.1:0-5384 GCA_049970435.1 Candidatus Methanomethylicaceae archaeon | reverse complement strand
ACTGGTTCCTCTGCTGTGCCGAATCTCACAAAGAGAATTGAAAGCAAGTTGATCAGGTTTCTGGGGGGATGGATGACTGGAGAATCTCACAAAGAGAATTGAAAGTTCTGAGCATTCTTCTGGCATCGACACGTGTCGGCACATGAATCTCACAAAGAGAATTGAAAGTGAACCAGATGCCCCTGCCCTTCCTGTTTATGCCATCTATGAATCTCACAAAGAGAATTGAAAGCTGAAACTAGGTAATACATCCCTGTCCTCTCGCTGTAGTACAAGGGAATCTCACAAAGAGAATTGAAAGAGCAGCAACAACAGCAGCAGAATACGACAACAGTGGGGAATCTCACAAAGAGAATTGAAAGGCTTATATTCTCCAAAACTGGCTCTGTCTCTCTTTACAGCGGAATCTCACAAAGAGAATTGAAAGTTTTGGAGAGCTGGACAGAAAGGGATGTTATGTATGTGAATCTCACAAAGAGAATTGAAAGCTTCAAGATCTGTAAGATCCAACTCAACTAGGATCTTTGAATCTCACAAAGAGAATTGAAAGATGTCGTGGCAATTGGCATGTCGTCAACATACGTTGAATTTCATCAATTTGCCGTACCAGACTAGATCCCTTAATGAGATTATTAAGTGGCATCTATAGATCCTTCTTTGCGACAAAATGTATTCTCAGGATTATTCAGAAAACTAATAAAGAATACAAACCATTTACCATAATATTTAGATTAAAACTGATGAATTTCTTTAGAAAAGATTGAGGAAGAGTTTAAAGATTAAGAAAGTTAAGAAGATGATTATGAAGAGGTTCAAGTTGGAGATAGAGTTAGTGCCAGCCACCGCATGGTTCTCCTCATTATACAGGCTCATGCCACCCGATAGATGGACTGCATTGAAGAGAGAAGTTTATGCGAAGGAGGGGCACAAATGCTATATTTGTGGCACTAGTGAGGGTCCATTTGAACTACATGAGTTCTGGGAGTATGATGATGAAAGACATGTTCAAAAGCTTATAGAAGTTCACCACTTGTGCAGGCTTTGCCATAAAATCAAACATATAGGTTTTTGGTGTTATACAGAAGAGGGAAGGATAAAGCTCGAAAAAGAGGGATTAACTCGTGAGGATCTTATAAGACACTTCTGTCAGGTAAATAACTGCTCCTATGATGACTTTCTAAAGCACGAGGAGGAGGCATTCGACATCTGGGAGAGGAGATCCAAGCATGAATGGAGACAAGATTTTGGAGAATATAATAAATACATAAAAATTAAATAATTAACTAGTCTTTTTCCATGTTGTGGATTAGGGCTATCAAGAAGTTCAGAATTTCATCAATCAATAGCTTCAGCATTTTACTCTCTCAATTACTGATGTTGATACCAGATGCCCACAAGGACTTAGAGAGCATTAGCGGAGTCGGATACGCCTGATTAGGGCAAGTTATTATAATGCATTTCGCTTGATATACCTTGCAGTTCTTCTGTGCATTATTCTCTTCCCAGATTCCTCTCAAGAAATTCAGAGACAATGCCCCTTTTCAATAGCTCATGGCAGAATTGATTTTCATAATTTCGTAAACATCCGTAACAACTAGTCTCGGGTCCACATGTGCAATTTTTGACCCGAGCTAAAGCGCTTTTGAGGACTTCATGCAGATTTTCCTCATCTATTATGCGTTTCACATGTCCAGCCCCGCCGGGAACATTGTCGAACAAGATCAGCACAATCTTGCCTTCATATGGGTGCAGACATCCGTCTAAATCCTCTCTCTTTATTCCAAGGGCCTGGCTTGTGCCTTCAAGTATTGCATACAGCAGAGAGAACCAGAAGCTTTCTACAAATTTATCATCTATTTTAATAGATTTGGCTTTAAATAGCTCCTTGATGTAGTTTCCATCTATATCTGGCTTCTCGAATGAGAGAGAAAGCACATCCGTTTTGAAAGTATGTCCAAGATGTATTGGACCCTTTAAGGGCGATGAGCAGTCTTTTCCGTAAGGCGTTTTGTGTCTTCCTTTTCTTCTCTCTGGGAATGCTGAACCACAATCAAAACACACCCAAAATCCAGCACCCTCTTTTCCTTTGCAGATAACAGCCAATTCTCCATGCGGAGAATACATACACTTAATCTTAAATTTACCAATGGTAAATCTCCTTTCCTCAGGTTCTTTATAATTGAAGAAGTAGGGTCTCGTGGTAAATTCATGCTTCGGGCGCGATTCTCCTGGTCTTTTCGGCTCAAAATCCTTTGAGGTTATGAAACCAAATATCGGCGTGATAAATCTGTGTATATGGCTCCGTGGAATAGGTCCATGAACATCACATGAAAGAGGAGGAGGGTTTTCTTCTCTCGTTCCAAGCTGCATACAAAACTTATTACATTTAGGACAAACAGCATACCAGTAAATTGGCCATGTTCTATTTCTTATCGTCCTCAAGCCCTCGCTCTCCCAGATATACCCATTCGCAACTACTTGACTGCCCGGTGCAAATTCTGAGATAGCTATGCGCAAATCTCTTTCTAGCTGGATATTTTTAGCAGCTTCTGCATGTGATAAAATGTTTAATTCAACAACATCAACAGGGAAACCATATTTGGGGATGACTGCATGAGTTGCTAAGAAGTCTATAAGTTGTTTTCCTTTGATTGTGTTCATTCTTTTGTTCGCCCAACTCATGTCAGCATTTAATCTGTCTCTTTTTTGCTGATCTCTTGTGTTCTCCCATTCCTCTTCTTTTGTTAAGAGGTCTATAAGTTGTTTTCTTTTGAAGCTGTAAAATTCCTTCAGCTGAGCAAATTCATCTCTTATCTTTTCATCAGCTATCGTAAGTGCACCTTCATTGCCGATAAATCTCTCTATCCATCCCCAATTCTCAATACCAAGGACATCATGCAAATCTTCTGGAATGACCCTTCTTAATGATTTCAGGATGGATTCAGGTTTTGTTTGAAGGTATTGTTTTATTTTTTCCGTGCCAGAGACGCCGCCTTCAAGTCTGAAGAAAGAATCTACTGTCCCGAAGTAGTCAGGAAACTGTCTGAAGAAATTTGCAATGACGATAGAATAAAGATGGCGGCAAATGATTTTCTCATTTTTAAGTTCAATAACAGGTGGTTTTATCCTCCCTTCAACCATTTTCTCAGGTTCCTTGAAGTATGTGAGATCGTGAGAACGAAGCTGAGCAAAAGTAAGAGTAAATCCTATGGTATCAAGCCTTCTTCCTGCTCTTCCTGCACGTTGGATATAATTTGAAGGTTCCGGTGGGACATTCCTTAAGAAGATCATCTCTAATTCCCCAAGGTCCACCCCTAGTTCGAATGTGGTCGAGCAACTTAAGACATTGATATCCCCACTTATGAATCTCTGTTGGATGCTCGAAGCATAATCCGTAGTGAGCTGTGCCGTGTGCTCATGGGAAGCCATTTTCATGGGTTCTAAATGGGTATATAAATAGCGATAGTGATTTTCTTCGAGCTCTTTGAGTTTTTGTTGATCTATTGGCTTGAGATTCCCGTTGCAATTGAAAGTTGGGCAGACTCCTCGCACACTTGAGGGCACAATTACACCACAACGGTCGCAGATAAACCAAGGAGAAGCGTCTGGCTGGATTACCCTCCAGTACCTATAATCAAGTTTATAGAGGACACCATCCCTTGAGTTGCTAAATTTGCAAACTCCTCTTTCAATCCAGTTGTCTCTCAGATCCTCCCATATCTTCCCCAATAACCTCCTGCACTCGCCATTTTCATCATATCTACCCGTTATCTTTTTATACAATTTTTCCAAGTACTCAAGTCTTGTATTTGTCTTTCCTTGAGATGGTATGAATGAATATATTCCCCTTCTGACATCAGATCCCTCCCCTCTAAATTTGTACTCCCTATTTCTTGGGCTGAAGAACTCATCCTCAGGGCTGGGTCCATCATCGGGAAATTTAATAGCCATATTGAAGCGCATGGAGTTGAGCAATGTTTGATATAACGCCTTAGCCTCATCCTCTGTGAGATTCCAAGGTGGTTCCTGAAGCTCTCTAATAGGGCTCCAATTTTCAGGAATTATTGGCACAAAGGACACTAGCCCTACGCCTTCTAGTGAATTTCTCCTATCCCAAACACCACAGAAATCCTGAAGTATCCATCTCCATATTTCCTTTTTCCTCTCCTTTTGGTCCATTGCTGGATCAAACACGTTATTTTCTTCAGCAAGTCTTAAAACATCCTCGCACAATGACCTGAGCCTGTAATCATCTGATTGATTATTTTTCAAAGCCTTCACTATCAAACTCCTGAATAAAATCCTTTTATAGGTGAACTCCAGGTAAGGTGCAAAAAATGCAGCATCTTGCCTGTTGTCTGAAAAAATAAGTATTTTCCTCTTTGCATGCTCCTTTGGAAGATTTTGATACAATGCTGTGGTTAATACAGCTGCTGGAGCATCCTTCTGGAAGATAAATTCGCGAACGATGTCAATAGAGCGCAACCCACAGAGATAACATTTGTTGAGAGTAGTATCCTCAGGAGGAGTTATTTCAATCAGCGTTCTTACAGAATCTCTTTCGTGAGCACAACCGCAGGTGGGTTTATCCTCCCATATTGACCCGCATTTTACGCACAACTTCCATATTTTCCCTTTTTCAGCTATTTCCTCGGGAACTGCTACCTCTTGGTCTTCATCCTCCTTCAGCTTAACATCCTCTCTCCATAACAGGAAATATCTATTTCTCCTCTGGGCATCCACCTCAGCAGAGGAATGTCTTAATTTACCATCTTTAACATCTCCGACCAGGTATTCCTGACCACAGCGACGACAAGAAGCAAGTTCAAACACTGGATATCCCTCGTCAGTCTGCTCTCTTCTCTCTAGAAATATCTTTGGCTCGGGATAAAAGGATACAAAGACGCCCTCTGGTGCACGTACAAATAGATGATAGCGAGCCGGTAAAAGTGGTAAAGATTCTGCATCTGGACGTGCCCATACGAGTATATTGATAAGACTGATTATTTGGCGAAATTCCTCCTCTGAGGGATTATCTTTTTCTACAAGATGTTTAACACATTCTTGGATGCTCTTTGCCCCTTCCTCCAAAAGGAACTTCAGCTTTACCACTCTCTCATCTTTTGAAAGAATTTTATAGAGGAATCTCCTCGCATTGTTGTTGCAACTATTTTTTGATTCATCTAAAATATTTTCAGGAATATTATTTTCTCTGCAAGCATTGTACAGTTGCTCCAAAGGGGAGGAGGTATTTTGGATTATCTTGTCTAATTCATAGTATAACTTAAGTGGTGGTTTAAACTCCGCCTTCATAGCTCCTGTTTTAATTCTTTCTCCCTTAATTATATCCTGTCTCTCACCATCCTCCGGATCCCATTCAAATT
>JBMFMY010000094.1:0-5472 GCA_049970435.1 Candidatus Methanomethylicaceae archaeon | reverse complement strand
CTAGTGCCCCGCGAGAAATACCCTGCACTGAGGGGCGTGTATTGACATGTTCCCCAAGAAGAGTCCCAAGGTGACAATAGACTACACGAAATGTGGCGAAAAGGGTCAGATAGACCCCCGAGAGTGCACCAAGTGCTTGAAGGTCTGCGACCCAGCGATCTTTATCCTCCACGAATCTCTCAACATGCCATTGGATCCGGTGGACCCAAAATACTGGCGCATTACTCCAGTCTGGTTATCCCTATGCAACATGTGCATGAAGTGTGTTGAGGTATGTCCTGTCGGCGCAATAACCGTGACCAGATAGCACCATTTAGGGCTTCGCAATTGGACTCGGAAAGATCCTCTCGAATCTATCTGACTGATATCTCGAATTCCAACACCCAAAACTCATGAAAATCAAAATACTGTGAGAAATTCATGCGAATATGATGATCGTTTGATCAAATGGCAAAACAAAAAAAAGATGAAGGGAGCTACCAGCTCTCTCCTCTTTCACTCCTTAATTTCTTAACTAGTTGCTTCACAACGCCGACAGCCGCAGAGGCATCATGCGGACGGGCATCTGCTCCTATTGACAGTGCCCACTCCTCGGTGACAGGTCCACCGCCGACTATGACCTTCACCTTGTTGCGAACACCTGCCTCCTGGAGCATTGCTATGACCTTCTTCATGCCTGGCATTGTCGTGCTCATCAGGGCTGACATGCCGATGACGTCTGCCTTGACCTCTTTTGCTTTTTCCAGGAACATCTGTAGTGGCACATCTTTGCCCAGATCGATAACGTTGAAGCCTGCCGCGCTCAGCATTATCTTTACCAAGTTCTTTCCGATGTCATGGATGTCTCCCTCAACAACTCCCAACACCACTGTCGCAGGCACTGTGGTCTTATCGACCTTCATGTATGGAGTGAGTATTTCCACTGCTACATTTAGGGCATTTGCAGCACACAATACCTCTGGCACGAAATACCTCTTCTTTTCGTACTCTTGATTTACGATCGCCATAGCCTCTCCGCCGTATTTCGTCACAAGCTCGTATGCGTCTAGCCCCGCTGCTATTGCCTCCTTTGCCCACTTAGCCGCGGCATCCTCGTCACCATTCACTATTGCTGTCTTAAGACCGTTAATTATCTCCTCTTTTGTTGCCATTTGACTCACCTCGCACCCACTCATACTACACATAAACCATACATTGCGCTACCTCTACCATCGCCTTGAAGTTTTCTGTCGGAGTCCTCGGGGGTATGCCACACGAAGGCATCAATGCATCCACGCCCATGGCTATCGCATCAACTGCCGCTTTCTTTACAGCCTGAGGCGTTCCGAAGAGCAACGCACTTATTGTTGGCACCCCACCAACTACCGCCATTTTGTCCCCAAGGACCTGCTTTGCAAATGCAATGTTAACTTGAGTATCCACTGAGAACGCATCAAATCCCGTGTCGGCTATGTATGGCAGGTAGGCAGTTGCGTTACCGCATATGTGCAGGACCACCGGCGCGCCTATCCTCTTAGCCATACTCTGGTAAACTGGTACCATCACATCCCTGAAGAACTGAGATGACAAGATGTCTGATGTGGCCGAGGGATCTGCGATGCAGATAACGTCGGCCCCCCTTCTGAGCGCCTCTTTGCAGTCCGCGACGTTCATGTCGGCTATAGTCATCAACGCCTCCTTAATCTCCTCTAAAGGCCTCTTCTTTGTCCATATCAGGAACTTCTCGATACCAAAGATATGTCCTGCGACTGTGAAAGGTCCTGTGACCTGGTTCGCGATAGGCAAATAGTCGCCGTAGTTCCTCCGCAACCTCTCTTCGACGCTATGTTTGAGTGGGAATCTCCCCTTCTCGATGATATTCTCAGGGATCTTTAGATCCTTCAGATCATTGAAGGCATGTGTCTCGACGCTTGGGTGCCTGTCTATTCTGCCCCAGTTTATCTTACATCCCAAAGCCTCCGCCTCTATACAGAGGTCGAACGGGAGCTTGAAACCTTCGAGACCTATGACCTCCCACGCCGCTGCTGCAAGTCTATAGCAAAGCTCTGGATCGCGGTTTGCATCGGGGAAAGGTGCGTTTACAGCGTTCATCTGATCAACGGTCGCTGTTGTTAGCACATCGAAGCAAGAAATTCTGTCGGCCTTTTTCTTATTCCCTGTAAGGCAAAGAAGGGCCCGCTTTTTTGGCGTCATCTCGCCCATAAAACCACCGTACTTGATCAGATACAAACAGTTATTTAAGACTAGGTGCCCATAAAGGACCAGTTTTGGCGTGGCATAATGGGACTTATATAATAATTTTCTACATATTGTAGTTTGGTGGTTGGTGTGTTCGTGTCCTTTAAGTACCGCATTTATCCGAAGTTGAAATGGGAGAGGCTTTTGAATAGCCGCCTGTCTTCATACAGAGTGTACAAAAGTTTCAGGAATCTAAAGATAAACAAGTGCAAGAATGAGCACACCATCACCGAGGTGGTAAGCGCGTTTTACGAAGTGGGAAGCTCCCAGCTCCAGCCATTTATAGGACGCCACTTAAAATTAGATATGTATTCAATTCTGTTCCCGTCGAATCCAGGTGATATCATTGTCGATATCAAGAGTCACAATTATTACTAAACCAAACTCACCGGAGGCTGAAAAAGTCTCTAAGGATATTGGGGAGTACTTGACATCCAGAGGCATCAAGGTTCAATATGAAGCAATCCTTAAGGACAGTCAGCCCATAATAGACAAGCGACAGGCGGACCTAGTTGTGGTGGTTGGCGGAGACGGAACAATAATGAGGGCATTGAGAAGAGTCAATGGAGTGCCCATGTTGGGCGTAAAGGTGGGGGCTCTTGGATTCCTGTCCGAGGCAACACCCGAAGAGGCAAAGCCGACTTTGGAAAAAATTCTGTCCGGCAATTACTACCTCGATTTCAAGACAAGACTGAGCATACGTTATAGGGAAACCCGATTCTTCGATGTCATGAACGAAGCGGTTGTAACATCCTTGAGACCCTCCAGGATCCTTTCAATCCTGCTTTCCAAGGACGGTACACCCATATACAAAGGAAGAGCTGATGGCATTATTGTTTCCACCACTACAGGCTCGACAGCATACGCTCTCTCGGCTGGCGGCTCGATTATAGACCCTGTGCTGGACCTTATGGAAGTGGTCTTCATCTGCCCCCTCTCAACAGGTGTCCGACCTTTCATACTTCCAATATCCAGCACACTGGAGATCCGTATACTCCCGGACGGATCGCAGGGCATCCTCGTCCTCGATGGTGACGAGGCATCTCCAGTTGATCACAACTCCCCTGTTACCATCGAGAAGTCCGAGAAGCCTGCCTGTTTCATTCGCGTCAAGCCGCCCGTCTTTTACAAACGTGTGAGGGAGAAGACAAAGATCCCATTGGAGGTATGAGCCTGAAAATGTCTCAAAAAAAATTTCCAACTTTTGTACTGGACACCTCGGCAATAATATATGGCTTCAACCCGCAACTAGTGGAGGGAGATCACTACATATCTCCGAGGGTGATTTCAGAGCTCTCCAGAGGAAAGACGAAAGCACTCGTGGACCTGTTTACATCCTCGGGTCGGCTGAAGATCAGATCTCCAAAAGAGGAGACCAAGAACCAAGTGAAAGTTCAAGCCAGCAGTACAGGGGACCTTCTAGTTCTCTCAGAGACTGACCTTGAGGTGGTCGCACTCGCCTTGGAACTCAGAAGAGAGGGGCAAGATCCCGTAGTCATCAGCGATGACTACAGCCTGCAGAACCTCTGCAACCTCCTCTCAATACCCTTTAAGCCTATGGTTACCAAGGGCATCTCTCAAGAGTTTTGGTGGTTTATATACTGCCCCGCCTGTGGGGAGACTTACGATTCCTCGTCGAAACTCACCACCTGCAGGATCTGTGGGCACACGCTCAAGAGAAAGGTCTATAGCAAAAAGCAGATCTCGCCTGACAAACAGGACGATCAGATTTGAAGTTTTTTATTATAAATTAAATGTGACCTTTGATGTTTTATATTTTAATTTTTTTAAACGAGATTTAATAGATAAGTGTATTTAATATTTGATAAGTGATCTTCTCCCCTCAATTGTACTAAAACTCAAATCCAACTCCCAAATCACACAACAAACCAAAATCTGCTCATTCTCTGAGTTCATGGGCTATGCGATCCCAGCAACGCCTGCAGTAGTCCTCCCCCTTATTATAAAGCTCAATCGGAGAGTTTGAATAGCGCATTACACAACCCCTCTCATCACAATGTCCGAGGGACAATGCATGCCCAAATTCATGCAGCAGTACTTTCCCAATTTGCTTGAAGAGGAAATCCTTTCCCTCTTCACTGTAGTGGTAGATCTCTGGCACAAAATCCCAGAACCTTGGGTCTATCCTTGCGTATGAAACTAAACCTGCACCATGAGTCGCCAAGCCAAAGATGTAGTTGGTTCCAAGGGTGTATATGTCCACAGACGTTATCACTATCACAGCAATCCCGTGCTCCAGCTCCATCCCTTTCTTAAGAATCTCGTCTGCTAAATACTGTTTTCCCTTAACTCCAGATCTGAACGGCACAGGCTCCAAACTGATCTTGGTCCCTGAACTCTCCACCTCTAAATATCCTGAAAACCTCCTCCTATAATGCACCTTTGCGAAGTCCATCACCTCATCCGGAAGACCTTCGGTGCCTATCAGAATAAGCTTCTTGCTCATTAACCCCTCCTCGTCTTGACGAATTTGGCTATGAAGTACCCTGGCATCTCCAGAATGTCAGGGCTGAACCTCTGCGTTTTCCCTAACCCATCCAAAAATCCGCCCTCCCCAATCCTTATGGACTGATCTTCCAGCTCGAGCCCAAGTTCGTTCAAGGCAAACATTACCACCTCTTCGTTCTCTTCAAGAGTGAGGGTACATGTTGAGTAAACTATAACACCCCCTTTCTTGGTTATCTTGCTCGCTACGCGCATGAACTGCTTC
The DNA here is from genome assembly GCA_049970435.1 of Candidatus Methanomethylicaceae archaeon. GTDB lineage: Archaea > Thermoproteota > Methanomethylicia > Methanomethylicales > Methanomethylicaceae > JBMFMY01. The sequence goes on along the minus strand of JBMFMY010000094.1, from coordinate 503 downwards.
TGGTACTCGGCACAACCCTTTACCTTTGCATAAGTAGCCTCCTCGTAGAGCTTTGGTCTTACCCCGAGGGCCGAACACGGCGGGTCCACAATCACTCTCTCCGCCTTCAAATCTGGAAAATCTCTGTCAACATACCTTGAATCGCCGCATATGGGGATCACACTTCTGATCCCGAGGCGTGCAGCGTCCCTCTTGAGGCTTTCCATCCTCCCCTCGGAGTGATCGAAAGCGTAGATCCTTCCACTGTCGCCCATGAGTTGGGCTATGTGGAGAGTCTTGCCACCAGGAGCTGCACACAAATCTACAACAACCTCGCCCTTCTGCGGCTCCAAGACCTTTGAGGCTATCATGGCTGGTAGCCCCTGCTCCCTTATGAGCCCCTTTACGTACAGCTCACTCTCCCTGAAGGGGGGTAATCTGTATATCGACTCCTTTATGCTCACTGCCAATCCGCGCTTCTTAGTGCAGTCAGTCTTCGGCGGCAACATAGCCACACCATTGCC
>JBMFMY010000093.1:0-5480 GCA_049970435.1 Candidatus Methanomethylicaceae archaeon | reverse complement strand
GGAACTGTACTCGCAACATAATGTATGATGGATATCCGTCGTCCAATGATATGGCGGCTTGGTAGTACCAAGATATGGCGGGGCGCTCGTCCTTCGAGGTGTATGTTCGGAAGGAGAAGTCCCACATCTGGAGAGTCCATGTGCTACCACCATCGGTGCTACTGGCGGCGTTTCCGTTTGGATACCCTCCAGCAGAGTTGTAGTACCAACACCAGCAGTTTGCAGATGTTGAATTAAGCGAGTACAGCACGATCCAGTAGGTCTGGGAGGTATTTAGGTAGGCAGGTTGTGTGAGTATGCAGTCAAACCACTGAGCTGTGCCTACATCGATCACCCTGCCAGCATCTATCCTGCCAGAGGCCATTATCCCAGAGGCGGACATGTCTGGGTAGGAGCCGTTGCTCTTCCTTATCTCCACATAAAGATTGTCAGTTGGCGAGCCGGTCCTGTACAGATAGAGCATAAGCCCGCTCAGGACTGTGGACGATGGTTTGAAAGACTGTGCATAGTAGGAGTTGCCGTAAACAGAAGCGTATGCCGCAGAGGAGTAGAACTGCTGGTCTAATGATGTGAGGTAGGGGTATAGGGCTACAACGGGCCTCTGGACTGTGGTACCCTCACCCACAGAATATATGGTTATGGGTGTGGAGGAAGCCCAACCAAACCACCCAGGAACCATGAAACAGAAGTGGGTGCTAGGATAGACGAGCCAACTAGTTGTATAGCACCAGCCGCCCAGGCTACCAGCATATGAGGTATTGGTGAAAGCCCAGTAGAAGCTCCCTGTCGTATTTGTCTTTAGCAGAAGTGCATATTGGGACCCCTTTGTGAGAGCAGCTGTAATCTCGACACTTACCCATGCAAAGACGCTCGGGACGTTTGGGACTTCTCTCTCTGCGACGAGGCCTGATGGGCTCATGTCAGGCGTTCCATCAGATAGGATCTCCCTGATCTCCAAGAAGAGCCTTGAGGGGGATGTGCTGGCGTTTCTTATGTAGAGTTGTATCTGCAAAATCTTCGAGTCCATCGCTACGAAGTGGGCAGCCCACGAGGTTGTAGAACTAACAGTCTGGTATGATGTAGAGGTTCTGGGGTTGCCGCCATAAGAAGAGTTGTAGGAAAGCAGGATGTATCTGATCTGCTGTGGGGACACGGCGGCGTCCTGGTACGTTATGTGGATGTTGTTATTTATATCAGAGGCTATGCTAGGGTTGTAGCCGGGCTCGTAACCGGTCCCGCCGCTCATGAACCATTGATCCACAAATCTCAGACCACCGTCGGCACTTAAAGAATACCCAAGGTATGTGCCGTTGCTATAGACCACATGGATCGTTTTATCTTGGTCGGCAGTCCTCGTCACCGCACGCTGGTTAGCGGAGACAAAGCCAGAGGACTTCAGAGTGACAGTTGAGGGAGGGGTTGTAGGTGAGGACTCTGAGACGTATCCAGACCAACCTGAGGAGTTTGTGGTGAAGTTCATGTTAGTTATTGGATAGATGTTCTGGTAGAGTGTCTGGGCTGAGAATATCATCCTGTTGCTGTCCCATGCATAAGTGTCAGGCAGAGAACCGCTCACTAAGGATCCATTCACCAAGATATAGGATGACGCGTTGTAGACCCTACTCAATTGGGTTAATGGTGAGCTGAGGAAGTACATGGACTGGGAGTCCTGTGACTGGAGGAGCGACACCGATCCATTGACGTGAGAGCCTTGTTTAACAGTGAAGGAGGAGGGGTAGTAATGGGGATTTGTGATGGACGGCGAGGATGCGATCGTGTAGTAAGATCCATCGATGTATTGGACTGAAGATGGGAGTGACCCCCCGACGTAGCTACCAATTGTTATGGTGGAGGTCGTGGGATAGAAGGTCAAGAGGGATGGGGCTGGAGGGATGACTGAGGTCTGGACGATCGTTAGGAGGGATGTCATCACCCCCCTCTGGCTTGCCAGCTTGAAGTTGAGCGGGACTGTCAGATCGAGTGTTCCCTTGGGGATAGATATCTCGGCGGTCTCTCCAGCAGGGATGTTGTAGTAGACCGGCTGGCGCATCAGTAGGGTGCCCGAAGCGGATTCCACGTAGACAGCATCAACGGTCGCATCTATACCGCCCCTGTTGAGCACGTAGATCTTCAGGTAGTTCCCCTCCGCGGAGACCTGCACGATCCTCAGGTTTTCCAGAATCGTCGGGGCCTGTGAGGGGGGAAGAGCTGTGAATGGGCTTATAGTCGTGTAGACTACGGCGGCAGACGCCACCACTATCAAAATGAGAAGAATAGAAGCGATTATAGGAGATACGCCCTTGCTCCACAATACAAGGACACCACTACCATTTACAAAATGTGTGCCTAAAAAGCCTACGGTTTTAACCGCGGGATGATGGGCAAAATTTTAAATAATTTGTGTGAATGCCATGTATCGGATGTGTTCCGGTCCAAAGGCTGGGATAGGGCTCCGGACCGAAGCGGGTGGGAAGAGGTTCCAGCGGTGAAGTACTATAATTCCGAGTCCTCAAAAGGATAGGGATAACGGGCTGGTGGCTTCAAAATCACCCATTGTAGATGGTCGCTGAGCGAGAAGGGGTGAACGCTGAAACGGATGTACTCTTGAGCGTCGAAGCGACCGTGTGCAAGAACCTCCCGACTTTAGTCGTGAAGAGTGTCAATTGGAGAGGTCGATGCGTATTAACCTTTACCTCACAAGAAGACCCCATCCGTAAGGGTGGGGATGCTTATACTTCATGGCTACTGGATTTTTCCTTCGACTATAAAAAGCTTTCAGCTCTCATCCCCTCCCTCTCGGAAGGGGACTTCCCGCCGATAAAGTTAAAACCATGGTAATTCATTTTTAGTCTTTTTTAGATCTCACAAAACATAGACCTCAAAAACTCTCTTATATACCGTATACTAAATTGAGTTATCGGTGCAGGTATGGCGAATGGTATAAGCGAGATCGTGGCTACATTAATGATGTTGGTTATAGTATCTGGTATGGGCATCGCCTTGTATGTTTACAGCATGGGATATTTTACGACTACGGCTTCGGCGCTCGGCGAGGTTAGTCGGTTGGACGCCAATTCTGTGAGGGAGAGGTTCGTTGTCGTAGATGTAGTCCTCAGAAGCTCTGGTGGAGAGACAAACGTTTCTGCTGCGGTTTACAACTATGGAAAGACTGGAGTTACCCTAATGATGATGTTCTTAAACGGGACGCAAGCGACTATCAGTGAAACAGAGGATGTGCCTCCAGGAGGTCTGATCTGGTTCAATGGCACTGTCCCTGTAGTTATACCAAGTGGTTCCCTTTGTTATTTGCGAGTTGTAAGCTCGTTGGGGAATTTCTATGAAACTGTTGTGGTCTCCTAAATCAAAGAGAAAAGGCGTCGCTACGGTGGTGGGGGCAGCCATATTTCTTCTAATATTCACACTGGCGGTCTCGGCTGTTTTCTTATTGACGCAGAGCTACGTAAGTTACGTGGAGGCGGCGAGGGAGGAGGTAGCTTTCATTGTGGAGAAGAACATGGAAGAGCTGGGTCTGACTTTTCTCAACTCCTCAGGAAGGCTAACAGTAATAGCTAGGAACCCAACGCCCCAGACCATAATAGTGACGCAGGTCTGGTCGAACCACTCCGTCCAGACCGGGGAGTGGACCGTCCCAGCGAAGAGCAGAGTCCTAATTAACACAACGCTGGACTATGCGGGGATGATACTCTCCAAGGTAGTGACGAGTAGAGGGAACATCTTCTCAGGGGCACAGACTACAGGTGGAGGAGAGGGCGGAACTGGTTTGCCTGCAGAGGATGACATAATAGAGGCAGGGATGTGGTATGTCCAGTGGTACAACCTCTCGGCAAAAAGAGAATTCGATACAAAGCTGGGCGAGAGTTATTGGCAGAGCCTGAGCATAACTTTTTCGTGGGGGGCTGCAGCAAACGATCCAATATTTGGACCATACACAAAAGTGGGGTTCAATGCCACAACGCGTGTGGTGGCACTCGGGTCTAAGATGTATATAAACTGGTACGTCAATGAAGATTGCAGGGTCATAATAAGGGAGCTTGGGGTCGATACGGATTGGAGAACCGGGTCTGGGTATGTTGAGGCAGAAGTTTCACCAGGCGGCGTCTATACAGTCACAGTACTGTACAGCAGATGGACGGGAGCGCCTTACTTGACCTTGAATTTGGTAAATGCAGATTTTGTGAGTTTATTGAAGAGCAGTTGAGTTGCATAAGTTGGCAATATTTATTCTATAGCTTCAAACAAATCTACTATCAGTTAGACAATAACGTATCAAGTTATTTAAATGAACTGCCCATCTTTACGGACCGCAGAGTTTAGATAAAAAAGACAGGAAAAGGTGGGCCGCCAGCCGAGGACCTGCGTCTTTCATAAAAGAAATAAGAAAGAAGGATCCTTTTCATCACTTCTTAATCGTGAATTGTTGGGAGACTGCAGAGGCACCATCAGAGGTGAAGACTTTTACGAAGAAGTCGGTGGTTTTATCAACAGTAAAACCAGAAGTCCCAAGAGGGTTATTCAAAACTAAACTCGCACCGGGTTCGATAGTCGCGTTAATAGAGGTGTTCACACCATTAGGAAATACCGTACCATCGGATCTGCAAAGATATGCAGAAGTGATATTTGTAGATAAAGTACCCGCGTTCTTGACAACTATGGAGGTTATATTGAAAGGCGAAGTTGTTGAGTTTGTAGTAACAGCTTCAATTAAAATTCTAGATTGCACGCCTGTACCAGTTGTTGTTGATGTTCCAATAATTCCCATCACAAACGAGTAAGTTACAACTGCGGCTGCTACTGCGATGACTATCAATAGAAGCGTTGCGATGATCGGAGAAACTCCTTTCCTGTCAATTTTATGTATCTTCATAAGATCATCATCCAAGTAAACTATATTTTCGAACATATAAAGGTTATGTTAGGCAATTCAAACGTGGTAACTTAAGGCTCACCTCTTAGATGATAGTAGTATGTGAATGTTTTACAGAATAGGTTCCAGCATTCTACAGACCTTTTCCACCTTAAATATGCGTTGTGTTTTAGGTTGACTGTTATTTTGTTGAAGGAGGCTTTGTCCGTTGTTTGAACATGAGAAGGCCGATTCTATTAGGCTAACCAACGGGCTTTATGGTGATGGGTTAATCCAAGCTCGGTGAGCGCATCCCTTAACCATGGAGCATTATCCACAATGAACTCAGGCTTGCCATCACAGTACTTTAGCAGACCTTTAATGAAGGACTCGTTGTGCTGTTTCTAGTAGGGTGAACTACCCCTCGCTATCGCAAGGGGCTTCCAGCGTTCGCCTGGGGCTTTACGCCTCCAGTCACATCTGCTGGTCCGGGGGGCTCACACCTCCCCCATCCCATAGAGCTCATTACCCTATGGGCTATATTTATACACGCGTTTAGATCCCTGTCATATTCCATTCCGCACTTTGGGCATTTAAATATTCTCCCTCTCACTCG
>JBMFMY010000092.1:0-5517 GCA_049970435.1 Candidatus Methanomethylicaceae archaeon | reverse complement strand
TACCCTAAAAGGGAAAATTCAGAAACGCTCCCAAAGCGCTGTGAGGGAGTAACTAAAGAAAAGTGGAAGCCCCGTCCTTTAGGGCGGGGAGGAGGTCACCTTTATCGACTTCCCAGAATCGAATTGGAACTGATGTGGAATCAGATGTATACAATAACCACAACTTCTATGTATCCATGTTAAATGTTAAACATTAAATTTTTAAATGCTAAATGTTAAAAAACCCCATCATATTTTCTATATCAGCTTCGATGCTATCCTCACCGCCACCATTGGGTGGAGCATAAGCTTCGCCGCTACCCTCTTAACATCAAGACCGTTTGCGAGGTCTATTATGTCGTCGCCGCTCAGGAGTTCTCCTAGCGTGTTCAGGTCGTCATCTGGAAGGCTCTCTATCACCCTCAGCACCTTGAGGCTCTTTGATATCCTAGATCCCCATGGCTCGCTGTACCTCAGAGGGTACTCCCTCAAGAACGAAGAGTCTTCTGCCTCGAGAGCCTCTGCCACAGTCTCGCCTGCCACACTGCCAGCAGCCATGCTGCTCCTTATCCCGCCGCCTGTGATCGGTATCACCTGCCCTGCCGCGTCCCCGCACAGCAAAACGTTCCCCTTCACCAGCTCTGGGATCTGCCCGCCCACAGGTACTCCACCTCCCCCTTCCTTTATCACCTTCGCACCGCTAAAGAACTCCGGGTGCCTCTCTATGAACCTATCCAGATAGGGCTTAGCGGCTCTGCCCCTGACCCCTATCCCAACATTAGCTGTGTACTCATTCTTTGCAAAAATCCAAACGTAACCGAGCGGGGCAACCTCTTTGCCCAGGTAGACCCTTATCATGTCCCTCTCGGGTATGCGGCAGTTGACCATCACATACTGTATGGTTGGTATTATTTCATAACCGCCCAAATTAAAGCCGCAGCTCCTTGCCACGACGGATCCTACACCATCAGCCCCCACAAGGTACCTGAAGGTTACGGTATTCGACTCGCCCTTCCTTTCGTAACTCAGGGCGCTTGCCTGCCTCCCGTCGAACTTTATCCCCTTGACCTCGCTCCGCATGCTTATCTCGCAGCCAGCTGAAGCAGCCTCGCTCGCCAGGGCGTAAAGGAACAAAGGCTTGTTGAGTATGTATCCCTTATAGTTTCCGCCGGCGATCTTTACACTTTTTCTCTCATCTGGCGGGAAGACGTAAGCTCCATTGATCACGTTTGAAGTCAAGGATGGCAGAGGCGGTATCTCCGCGGTCTCGAAGGCTGAGGACGAAACAGCCTCGGCACAAGCCCTGACCCCCAGGTCCTTCTCCTTCTCTAGAATTAGTACCGAGAAGCCCTTCTTTGCAATCTTCCTGGCAGCCATGAGCCCAGCAGGACCAGCACCAACGACAACGGCATCATAATCCATAAGGATCCCTCACAGAAGCTTAAAACCCTCAGGGTCTATAAAAAAGTAATCTTCGGAGCATGAGCCCATCTCTAAAAGAAGAGCATAACATCCATATCCGTGAAATTTTGGGGCTTCCTAACAATATTGGATTTTACTAACAATAATATTGATCGTGCAACCATGAACAGTGTGTACTCGAGCGTTAGGCACTTTATGCCTCTTGTTGATTAATGAGCGTCTCCTCTTACCTCGTTGCTTTTGTAAACACTTTTATCGACCCTTGCAGACCTATTATATCGGGTAATGGAATTGGCAGAGTCATTCAGCTGTATGGGAAAGAGAGTCCGACTGGGTAGGATACTTAAGGGCGGTCGGGCTGTGATATTTGCATTCGACCACGGTTTCGAGCATGGTCCCTCTGACTTTCCGGCAGGAAGGGAGTCCGCACGAACTGTTATCGACTTGGCCGTGAGGGCTGGGTTCGATGGAATAATGACGACCTTGGGCGTCGCCAGGTCGACTGTGGACCTTTGGGCTGGGAGGATCCCCTTGATACTCAAGGTCACCGGGAAGGTCTCCATAAGACCTGCGGAGGCGCGATTCCTCCAATATAAGATCGGCAGTGTCGAGGCCGCGGTCTCAATGGGTGCGGACGGGGTCTCGGCGACTGTATACTGGGGTGCTCCTCAGGAGGAGCTAATGGCTGAGCTCTTCTCCTCGTTGGTGGATGAGTGTGAGATCTTTGGTATGCCCATAATGATCCTGTCCTATCCGCGCGGACCGAGCATGAGCGACTGGTACAACGTGGAGACCGTCAGATACGCCTGCAGGGCCAGCGCGGAGCTCGGAGCTGATCTCATCAAGACTTACTACACCGGTTCCACAGAGTCCTTCAAGAGGGTCGTGGAGGTCTCACCCGTGCCCGTTCTGATGAGCGGGGGGGCGAAGGCCAAGGACGAATTGGAATTCCTCAGGACCGTGGAGGGCGTCATGGCGGCTGGGGGCTCCGGTGTTGTGGTGGGCAGAAACGTCTTCCAGAGCGAGAACTTCATTGGTTTAACGAGGGCTATCAAGGCGGTAGTCCACGAAGGTGCAAAAGCTGAAGACGCGGCAACACTCATCAAGGAATGATGTCCATGACTGCAAAGGTATTCTCTGTAGGTCATATACTCGTCGACATTAAGGTGCAGGTCAAGGAGTTCAGCGACAGTGATGCCCTAAGCCCTATCAAGGAGATGAAGTACGGCGTCGGGGGCTCTGCGGCTAATGTTGCAATCGGTGTGAAGAGGCTTGGTGGGGAGTCGTGCCTGTTGGGAAAGGTCGGCATGGACGCCTTCGGCAGGATTGCTCTGGACGAGCTTATGAAGGAGAAGATCTCATTGGAATGGGTTAAGATAGATCCCAGGCACGAAACTGGGTTCACCATAGTGATAATAAACAGGAGGGGGGACCTCGCAATGTACGGCATAAAGGGAGCCTCTGAGGAGCTCAAGCCTGAAGAGGTATCCATGGTCAGAATGGACGGATTCAAGTTTGTGCACATCGCGAGCCTCAGGTTAGACTCATCGGTGACCGCGGCGAAGCTTGCAAAAAAAGCTGGTGCCTTGGTGACGTTTGACCCAGGAAGGGAGCTGATCAGCAAGGGTCTCAAGGGACTCTCACCCATAATACCACATGCCGACATTCTGCTACTCAACATGAAGGAGGCAGGAGCCCTCACACGCCAGGACGCACCCGACAGGGCCGCTCATGCTCTCGTGAAGCATGGGGCGAAGGGCGTAATAATAAAGCTCGGTGCAGAGGGCGTCTACTACAAGCTGGAGGGCGAGGAGGGAAAGGTGCCCGCCTTTAAGGTAAAGGCAGTGGACACCACGGGTGCCGGAGACGCGTTTGTCACAGCCTTTCTCGTATCACTGAGCGAGGGCAAGGGCTACGCAGAAGCCATCAGGTTTGCAAACGCGGTCGCCGCCATAAAGGTCACGAGGCTGGGATCCCACGAGATCCCCTCCAGAGAGGAGGCGGAGGAATTCCTCTCAAAGATAGCGTGAGGGTATCCAAAGATAAATTCAGCATCGTTTCAAAACTGTCCATATTTTTTATGTATGGCTTTTAAGTAACTCTTCTTTCTTACTCTGACCCTCCAAAGAAACCGAAGCTGGCCTCGATGCTTTCCAGCACTCTCTTGACCCTTCCGTAGAGTATGTAGATTATCAAAACCATTAAGCATACGATTATGAGCAACAATAGACCCCCCGCCATACCCGCCTCGAAGTAGCCTGACAGGACACTCCGCAATATCGAGCTCGCATTCAGGATAACAAGGACGCTCACCACAGCGAGGATGAGCAAGTAGAAGGCGTTCTTTATGAGGCTGGCAACCCTCTTCCTCGTGCCCCCCCTCAGCGACGATGTGTACATGGCTATCAATGCCTCGAGGTCCCCTCTACTCATCCAAACTATCACTATCAAAAGGACTAGTATTATTGAAGCCGTTATACTCTCTACTAGGAAGGCAATGTTCGAGAGCTCCTCGAGTGCCAGGACGCCCTGCATTACTATGGATCTCATGGTCAGCACTGCAATCAAAGAGAGGAGTTTTTTTCCGAGTCTCGTCAATATGGTCCTGTAACCCTCAGAGACAAGGATCTTCTCGAAAATTATCTTCATGGCCGACGAGATCTTTTCCATGCCATTTTGAATGAAATTTGGGACGAGTGAATACAACCTCTCTGCGACCATCTCGTCTCTCTCAACGAGCTTGGAAGCCATCACCACCGACACCAAAACCACGAACGCGGAGGATATGAAAATTTTCTGGTCAACAAGACCTGCCCTGTAACCTTCCTTGGCTACCACCAGTGCCAGCTCGCTGATCGGCATCATGTAGATGCCCATTCTGAAAGCGTCTCTGAAACCCAGCCCGATCCAGCTGGCAGTGGTTATGGAGAGTTCCTTTATGACTATTATTACTAATGACAACCCAACAGATACCAATAATACCGTAGGATTCACCACATATGGCATGGATAGCCCAATCGATATGAAGAATATCATCGCGAAAAGTTCCCTCAGAGATGTCAGCCTTTCCATCACTCCCTCCGGCAACTCTATAGTCGAGACTATAACGCCCGCGAGGAAGGATCCGAGCGCGAATGAGAGCCCCATGTAGCCACTCACAATACCGTACCCAAGGGCTATGGCGAGGATAATCAGCAACAGCGTCTCCATGTCCCCGTACCTCATCACGTACTTGATGAGCCTCGGCAGTAGCTGGAATCCGACCGCGAAAAACACTAAGACGAGTGCTATCATGTTGCCAACCATCGAGAACGCCTCGCCAACCATCAGCTTCCCCAACGTTGCCAGCGCCGGCATCAAGGATATCCCTACCATAACTGTGGCATCCTCCACCATTCCAACCCCAACCACAATCGGGAAAAGACGATGGTTGACTATCCCTCTTCCCTCCAGTAGCTTGAACGTGATGCACGTGCTCGAGTTAACAGCCATAAGCGCTATGATCAATGTTGTAGCCATCGGAATACTGGAAACAATACCAAAGACCGAGGAGAAGAAGACAACGAAGCCCAGTTCTAGCGTGGACACTGCCAATATCTGTAGAGCACTCTGCCTGATCAGTCTTGGGTTCACGCTGAGACCAATCTGAAATGATATGAGGGCTATTCCAACATCGCTCAAAAATGCCACAGATCTCGTTGTAGGATCAACAATTCCCAAGATTGGTCCAACAACAAGCCCCGCTATGATGTATGCCGCAACTGTGGCGATTTTGAACCTTTTAAGGATCAGCACGCTGAAAGAAGCCAGAAGAAGTATCGCCGCGAAGCCTGTGAGTTCGTCCATATTAACGGCATTCTGAAAATAAGGTAAATAAAAGTATGCATCCACCACACATCAACAACACAAAATAAAAATAAAGTCAAAATAGAAAAAGAAAAGTGATGACGCTTTTGATACAACTAAGGTATGTCCATCTTCGGCTTTATCTCCACTCCGACTACCTCTCCAATATTCAGGGCTATCTTCGAGAGCAGCTCTTCCTCACTCATTGAGAATATGCTCGTCCATGCCTCAACCTGCTTCTCCACGGGTACGACCTCTATCCCTTCTTCC
>JBMFMY010000091.1:0-5540 GCA_049970435.1 Candidatus Methanomethylicaceae archaeon | reverse complement strand
CCTCGTATGATTAGAAGGTTCAACCAATAATATGTGCATGTAAATGTGTAAACTGGCTCCTTATTAATAAACCTTAAAGGCTCCATCTAAAATATTAACCGTACGCGAAGCATTCACTCCAGTACGTTTCCAGACTCTACTTTAGCCCAATTGCGCAAAAGGTATATCTAGACCGTTTAATTCCAGCAAGATTTGGAATCGCTTTTTCAAGTGCTCTTTATGGTTTAATCAAAGAGTGGCCTTTTAGCTTCATGATAGAAGAATCACTCCGCTTAGATCACGAGTAAGTTACCCTTCCCCAGTAATAACGCCACGATGAGGATTGCGAAGGGTTTAATTTGATGTTCACGCTTTACACTCCCGCGGAGATCGTGGAATGGAGAAGTGGACGCTCGAAGAGGGGGAACTTAAAAGATGTCTTGAGTGCCCGAGATACCGGGGGCATGTGATAGATCCAGACGGCTTCTACCACATTCACTGCGATGCCTTAGACCGCTACGACTGCCCGGACTTCATTAGAACACTCAAAATCAGCGATGAGGAGCTGAAAAGGGTCGAGGAATGGAAGAAGCGGCGCGGTTGGCAGGGCTAGGTCGCGAGCCTGAGCGCCAAGGGGTTTCGCGTTGACGCTTCCGTGGACTAAAAAATGCAGTTAAAATTTTTCTTTTTGTTGTTTCTTTTTCCAGCTTTATAATTGCGTTGGCGCTCAAAATATCCTTCAGTGGGAGCTCTGCTTTTCTTTTTTACGGAGTACGGTTGCAGACTTAATCGGATTTTCTCCCCGATATTCTTCCTCATTATCCGCCATTTCGACATTTGAGCATCAGCCTTCAAGCACATGCGGTCTAATGGGCAACTCGGACAATCAGGTTTCTTAGGCTTGCAAATGGTGGCGGATATATCTAAGATCGCCCAATTCAACTCCTTGGGACAATCTGAGGAGATAATCTTAGAGATAAAATCTCTCACAGACTTTTCGTCCGTGTATCCTCGAAATCGATTGATCAACCGCATCACATTAACGTCGACTATTGGTTCAGGTTTACCATAGGCAAAGCAGAGGACGGCGCTGGCAATATATGGACCCACTCCTCTCAGCCTCAAAAGTTCATAGAAGGATGAAGGTATCTCGCCGGAGAACTTTTCTACTATTTGTCGTGAAAGTGCTATCAACCTTTCGGCTCTGTAGGCAAGCCCTAAGGCTTTTATCGCTTCGAGAACGTCCCTCTCTTTGGCGCTTGACAGATCCTTTACCGTAGGAAACGCCTTAAAAAAATTGCTCCAAATTTCAGCCACCGCCTCGGCCTTTGTTTTTTGGAGCAGCAACTCTGTGACCAAAATCTTGTAGGGATCTGGGACCCCCTCCCTCCAAGGAAATGTTCTACCGTGTTCACGGAACCAGCTGAGAAGCGCATTGCGTATCCTTTCTTCCTCTGTTATGGGCTCACCTTCTTTTCTCGAGCTCAACTTGGACACCCTGAACGCGCAGCTTTTCTACGAACTTAACGAGTTCCATTTCAGCGTTTTCGGAGTCTAAGGCAGCTAACGACCCCTTTGAATCTCGGCTGAAGACGTGGACGTGGTCTCCGTGGATCGCGATTGCGGGCCTCTCGGAGGTTTCGGAAAAGTAGGTGATTTCTTCTGGGAGCGCCATACACTCAGCAAAATCTTGGGTCGCCCAGTGGGCTCGTCCGCGTCCAGCGGTTCCTTCGAGAAAAACCTTCGCATTTTCATACGTCCTCAACTTTATTCCAAGACGCCGCATTTCGACGGTCCTTGACTTCAGAATTAATTTGTACGGCAAGACCACCAACTCTTCCCTACCCCCTCACAGGTACTTCTTTATTTCCATCGCAACAGCCCTTGCCATCAAAGGTGGCACGGCGTCCCCTGTAATCATCCTCTGCTTGGGAATCTGACCGACGAAGATGAATTTGTCCGGAAACGACATTATTCTGGCCCTCTCTCTGACACTTAGCCCTCGATCATCTTCTGGATGGGCATAGTGCCATGTAGGCCTGGGGCCGTCGAGCAACGTGGGGGAAGGCTCGTCCCATTTCAGCCTCCTCTTTTCGAAGGAGAATCTATAGGGGACTTTTTCGCCGGGCTTGGCTTTGCGTATTCGCTCGACCACGGAAGGGGTATGATTGGGAGCTTTATGGTTGTGTAGCTTTTGCGGTGCCCCTTCCCTCATCATTCTCTGGTACTCGGAGAATGGGGCACAAACGTAGTAGTCTTTTTCCTCGCCGGGCAGCAGTGATGGGAGGTCGCCTATAGCATCTCGTACGACGAAGTATCGCTTGTAGTTCGCGTTGCCCCCCTCACCAAAGGAAAATCTTTCCAGTCGAGGGCGAGAGGGATCACCGTATTCGGCAGCAGGGAACGTAATAGGGTCACCGGTATTGTTGGCTATGAAGAATACCCTCTGCCTCTTCTGAGGTACCCCGTAGTCAAGTGCGCTCAGCACCCTGTGCGCGCACTTGTACCCGATCTTTGTCATCCCCCTATATATTTCCCTTAACGGCTCTCCTTTTTCCATAGTCAACAGTCCAGGGACGTTCTCGATAACTATCCACAGCGGCTTCATGGCCTCTGCGAACTTGAGAACCTCGGGCAGGAGTCTGTTCCGTGGATCATTCGGGTTACGCAGACCCATCATGCTGAACCCTTGGCATGGGGGGCCTGCGATCATCACCGTGAGATCTCCCTTTCGCAACCCCGTGATTTCCATAACCTTCTCGGGGTCGATGTGGTGTACGTCCCCGATCAGGTACGTAGTCTCGGGAAAATTGGCCTTGTAGGTCTTGGCTACGTCTTTATCGATATCGCACGCAAAGACCATTTGGAAACCAGCCTCTCTGAATCCGTAGCTCATTCCCCCGCCGCCCGCAAAGAGATCGATGGCTGGCAAACTCATGGAGCCCACATCACTTTATATGGTGTAGGCCTATAAATTATTTTTGGTATTTAAAGTGCATATAAATGGTAACTATTTTTTAATTAAGGATTCAGTGATCTGTATGTGGTAGGGCGGTTTAGGTTTTTCCATTCATTAAGGTGCCAGCATAATGAAAAGGCTTGACGAGAGACTTAAGAAATATGGATTCGTGATCGCCAGTAACTATAGAGTGCGCGTAGTGAACTCGCTCCTTCAGTCGCCTAAGACCCCCAAGCAAATTTCGAAGCAGGTTGGCATTCACCTTAGCCACGTTAGCAAGACGTTAAGCGAGCTTGCAGGGGAAGGAATCGTTGATTGTGTAAATCCAAACATGAAAAAAGGGAGGGTATATAGGCTAACTGAGCTCGGGAAGTGGGTTGCGCACAGGATCTTGTCACGGCAAGATCAGCTTGAAACTTCGTAGGCTGCATCAGTGGGCTTTTGCGAATTTAAACACTATATTCCCTGACTGCACGGTATAGGCAAGCCCTATCGGAGGTTGAATGTTAACCACGCACTCGCCCCACTGGTAAGGTATTCTTATTTCTCGTGGCTTCATGGCATTCATCAGCGAAAGTGCATCTTTAGGAAAGTGGTGCCCTACCAGTACTGGTTGCAGCGACAGTGACTTGACACGTGGTTCAGCGTTTGCTGTGGCAAGCTGGGATATCCAGTAAGAGTACCTTTCTATTTGCTTAACATCTATCTCTTGGACTTCATCATCCTTAAGCTCGAAAACTGTGGCCTTAAACCTGATGCCATCACGGCTGTGGAGGCACAAGACATCGACTTTATCCCCGCCTATGCCATACATTACTTCGTTCCCGAACCACTCTAGCTCCTCCCTCGGACCAACAACCTCTTTTAGCACCGGGATGTCCTTATCGATGTTTTCCATTAACCATGCTTGCAAAGTGTGTTCATACTCAACCTTGGGCCCATAGCCAAGAGATATCCGGATCGGTGTTCGATTCGCTGGGTTATAAGGGTCAGGCTCAAATCGGCTTTCTAAACCTTTATTAACCCTTTTCAGAAGTCTTATCAGTTTCCTTGCCTCCTCGGGCAGGATGGGGGTCACGCTCCTCTCTCTGCCAGGTCCATAGACTTTTCTAAACAACATTGTCCACAGTGTCCCCGGGTCTGTCTGGTCTACGTAGGCCGTATTATCATCAACACTTTTTTCAAAGTAATGGACGGGCTTTATCAGGATCCTGTTGGGCGCTATATGTTCCCCATAGGGCAAGGTGCATCCGCAAGAAACACATCGAGCGTTACCCTCATCGGATTTTTCTGGGTAAGTCGTGCCGCAGTGTGGACACTTTCCCAGAACTTTGAAGGAAGACCACTGCACGTCACTATCATCAAAGAACGGATCACTCGCTATTTCGTATACCCCGCGGAAGCCCCTTTCCTCCGAAGGCTCGTCGATTCTCCTCTGATAGAAAAATACGAGGTCTCCCACTCTTGTGCACTTAAGGCATGAGTACAGCCCCCACCTGCCACTGAATCCGCCCTCCCTGCGAGGGTCCTTCACACCGCAGAACAGCCGGTGGCTATGAACGGGGAACGAAAATCGGTCTACCACGAAAACATGGGCTTTCCTTCCGTTACCCACTTCAATATCCATTTTTCATCGTGTACAAATTGACGTACGAGCTTCTAGCTTTAGCTACATGTTATTTACCATAAACATACATAAATCTCAAAATTGCCGAGTGTATGGAAAGGACACAAGTTCTCTCGAGAAAGAAGTTATGGCACTATTTCCACCACGCTGGATCGTTAAGTATCGCGATAAACTTTCTCTGAAATGCGGATGGGAAATTGGAGATCCAAAAAGGAAGCCCACTCACTTGAGATGTGCTGGTTTGCAGTGCTTATTTCGCGCGTCCAAAACTTCGATGTCCTCCCACGTGTTGAGCTCAGGCATTCCTCTGAAACGCTTTACATAAGCGTTTCTTACCCTCACCAAGTCGCCAACTCGGCACTGGTCAGCCTGTTTCCCCCAAAGATTAAGGACTATTGTTCCAGTTTCATCCTCCAGTATAGCTTTCACGAGCTTCTTGCTTGCCAATATAACATTTTCTTTGCTCTTGATTCGCCCAATAACTTCCAGGTTTCTGCCTCTGGACTCAATTATCTCCTTTATCTTGACCAAGACATCACCATGTCATTCATTTCTTTGCCTCACCAAATTTTTTAAAGGTTACGAAACGAGGAAATAAAGCGTCAGCTATTTCAGCGAGTGTGGTGCAATAACCTGTTGCAAGAGAGCGGTTCGCGCGCTCCTATGGAAAACGCCCAGGGAAAGCATTGCAGATGCAAGGCAGCAGCCAAACATCACTCCTGCAAGCCAAATAAAGCCTTACGCTCCAACCTCTTAAACTTTCTCATAGAAAGACAACGCCTTTCCCCCCTGTAAGGCTCATTCCTCTTCAACATGTAATAGACAATCCTCAGCATTTCATGAGCCACAGCAACAACAGCCTTCTGATGACCCTTCCTACTGGCATATCTTTCATAGAACGTTCTAAACCTTTCATCACTTCGTATGGCAGCCTGGGCAGCCTCAACCAAAACCCAACGCACAGCCTATTACCGC
>JBMFMY010000090.1:0-5540 GCA_049970435.1 Candidatus Methanomethylicaceae archaeon | reverse complement strand
CCCTATCTGGCTGACGATCTTCACGTAAGCCTCTTTCACACCTTTCAATTCGGCCACTTTGTTCGCTATTATCCCAGCTAACACATTGTAGATCTTTCCGATGTGGCTGACTGGGTTCTTGCCTGCCGTTGCTTCAAGGGACATCGGCCTCGATGGGGTTATCAGTCCGTTGACCCTATTGCCCCTCCCAGTCTCACCATCATCACCCATCTCTGCTGAGGTACCAGTTACGGTTATGTAAACTATACCTAGGTCAGGTCTGTCTGCATTGTTGAGAAAGACCTCAACTGGCAACTCGCTCTTCTTGACAACAAAATCCTCCAGTTCTCTCTTTAATTGCTCTTTGACAGAGATGTAGTGGTCCAGGTCTGGTATCAGTTTAGAGACCATCGCCACTGCAAGCGTCAGCTTTATCTCTTTTCCACTCCTCAGCCCCATGACCTTGATATCCTCTCCGACCTCTGGTAGCCTCTTCCTTATGTATGGGGAGTTGACGAATCTCTCGGTCTCATATACAAGGGTTTCCAGAGAGTCAAGCGGTGCATACGCCACACCAAAGGAAGTGTCATTTGAGCATCTGTTCTGCTTCCTCGCCTCAAAGTTGCAAACGAGATCAGCTGACCCCTTACCCACCCTGTGATCTACAATCACATGGCTCTCCGGATCCAGAAAACGCAGATTTCCTCTGATCCAGCTCTTCGCAGCCTCGACAGCCACCCTCCCGACTGGAATGTACTCCTTTACTCCTTTATTTTCAACCTCCGTAGTCGCTCTTCCTGACATTAGGATGTATATGGGTGTCAGGACCTCGCCCCCTCCGAACTCCACGTTTGCCTGACCGCCGACTAGGAGGACTTTGTCCACGTTGTGGTGTAGGATCTGCCCGAATCTCTCCTTGTAGACTTTGCAGAGCTGAAGGCTAAACTCCTCTGACAGGCTGTCGGCGATATAGTCAGGATGACCAAGACCCTTCCTCTCCACAAATTCCACACTGTGTGATTCTACAGGTTGCTGGTTGAGCTTCTCTATGACAACGTTTCTATTGAGCAACCATGCCACCGCCTTGCCCTGTGGTAAATATTCAGAATTACTATTTATTGTTATCCTTATTAGGGTATTATTACTATGAGTAATATTCAATATATGATTTCTACAAAGCCCTATGCACTCGTTCTTATGTAGAGAATGTTGTTCCCTCTCACCAAGATCTTACCGTATTTCGCAACAGGGTTGCCATCATCTATAGCCTCGACCGCATCAACAAGTATGAGGTTCATGGTCTGGTCATACTTTACTAAATTACCGATGTACTCGTGCCCATCCTTCAGCTTCACCAAAATCTGGTTGTGCAGGGCTTTGTTCAGAAGCCTCAACGGCTCGCTCGGCATCTATTTACACCATTGTTATCATCGGTAACATTTGTTATAAAAACCTGTCGCATGTATTTATTAAGGTGTTTCCAGACCCCTTTGACACTCTCCACGACTAAAGTCGGGAGATTCTCGGTTTGTCATGGCTTCCACTCATCCTACCGAGTTCTGGGCTGTGTCAAAGCAGCCCCTGGCATAGGCATATAGCCCATGCCCCGCTTGCTGGAACCACCCCGCCCATCTCGGATGGGAGCCTTATTCCAGCCTTTGGACATCCCATCCACATACGAGCCGACTCGCTCAAATGAGTATCATTCACGACCACATTTAAACTTATCGACAATTCATCCCACGGTTAAAACCGTAGGCTTTCTTGTCGAGTTTCCATGTAAAGGTAAATAAAATGAGGAGCAGAAATAGTGAGATGAAAAACAGAAATTAAGTAAAAATCAGAAAATAAGTGGGTAAAAAAGAAGCAAAAAAGACCTCAATCAATTTGAAATTAGCACAAACCTTTGTTAAGATCTCTTGGGCAAGACTGTTTAACCATTAGCTTTAAATAATACTATGTCGCCCACTATTATCCCACGGAGGGTATAAATTGGAAAAGGGTGTCCGCCGTTACAAAGGTGTTCGACTTTTCAGATAAGTATTCAAATCTAAGTAAAAATAAAAACGATAAAGAGAGAAATGAGATAACAACCTCCGCGATCTTGGAAGAGTCTCTCAAAAGGATATGCTCTAAGAAACTAACACTGCTTCAGAAGCGAATTTTACTCCACATTGTGGAGACGGAGCACTTGGGACTCACGTGTTCAGGGCAGGTCAGGGAGATATCCCGACGCATGCGAATCCCAGAATCCACTGTAAAATGGAGCATCAGAGCTCTCAGAGATTTCTACCTAATAGAAGGCGGCAGCGCTGACAACAGGGGCATTCCTGCAAAGGTCACATACCCTGGACTGCTTATCGCGGAATGGCTAAGGAGGAATTGCTCATGAAGCTTGGCAAAATGCTTGGTCTTCTAATAATGGCGCTGTGCTTCATTTCAGTACCAGTCATGGCTGTCACTATTGGTGGATGGTACGCCTACTGGGGAACATTGTTGCTGAGCGTAGTATGGAGCGGGGTTCTTCTTTGGCTGAAGATCTCGCACTGGGAGGATGAATGATGATGTCTGTACCTATACCTCTCCCAACGCCGGAATCGACCATTGCAGTGGGCGTCGCGGTGGCGTGCATGCTGGCCATAAGCGTTGGCATCGGTATATACTTCTTCCGAAAGTCAAAGAACTTTGATGAGTGGATGGTCGGACATGGCGACATAGGTCCGATAGTGACTGGTTTGGCGTTGACAGCGACCTGGCTTAGCGGTTGGGCGATATTCGGAAATGCAGGACTAGGCTACACCTACGGGTGGTCTGGCTCCTGGCTGATAGGGACAGCGAATTTGATGGGACTCTCGCTCTGTGTTGTGCTCGGATACCGAATGCGTAGGTACGCAGCCCTTGGGGCTAGAACGGTTCCAGAAGTGGTGAGGATAAGATTTGACAGTAGACTACTGCAAGCGCTCGCAGGATTGACTATGATGATCCTGCTGATAGTATACAGCGTCGGGCAATACAAGGCCATGGCCTCCGTTTGGCGTCTGACGACTGGCACGGATTGGCTCTGGAGCCTCGCCCTGACAGCGGTTCTCTGCGGTGTTTATCTCGCGCTGGGTGGATATGCCGGCACTCAGTTCTCTCTGGCCATTCAGGGCGGCATTTTCATGGTGATTGGATGGATCTTCGGAATAGCATCCATCTTCTGGGCTGGAGGTCCTGCTAAGATAGCAGAAGCCATTGCCTCATCAAACTTCGTAAAACCTGGAGGCGCTGGAACTCCGGTATCGCTGGCAGGGTATACCGCCCCGATCTCTCCAGCATTCCCTGGATATGATTGGGTAGGAGTCACAGCCTCGCTCTTCATGTTCCTCTTCATGGCGACTGGATTTCCCCACAATATTGTCAGGTTCTTGGGCCTCAGGAAGACTACTAAAAAAGAGTATACACTGTTGATGACAATAGTTGCTCTTAACTGCGTAACACCGCTTATGGTCGGAGCCATGGGTTTTGCAGCCAGAGCAGTTTGGGGATCTGATTTGATGACCTTGGCCCCTGTCTATGGGGATGCTGCGGCGACACTTGTCAGCATGGCATTAGGTGGCCCTGTGGGTGGAGCAATATTCTCAATGGCTGTATTCGCAGCGGCAATCTCGACACTTGCTGGCATGGTGATGATAATGGCCACAAATGTGACAAGAGACCTCATCAACAATCTTGTTCCAAAAGCCAACCCGCGCGCTCTTCTGCTAGTATCAAGGCTTTTGATAATACCCTTCTTGGCAATACCGCTCTGGTGGACTTACACCTCTCCACCACCTGTCCTCTCTGAATTCATGTCAGGCTCGGCTGTAGCACAGGCAGGGATTTTCTTCTTCGTCGTTGCTATCTCGATGTACTGGAAGAGAGCTACGAAGGCGGGGGCGATAGCCACCATAATTTATGGAATGGTTGTGGCTCTACTGCATCCTTCAGTTTACGGCAAGTTCCTGCCACCATTCAATCATTGGGGCATCTGGGCTCTTGCGCTCATCTTCGGTTGCGGTGCGATCTACGTGGGAGTCAGTCTGATCACAAAGCCTATCTCAGAAGAACGCTTGGTAAAACTCTTCTCAAAAGAGCTGGTCGAATCCAAATAAGGCATGCCTCTTCCACATCCTTTATTTTATTTTTACCTTTTTTTCTAAAACTGTGGTTTTGCATACTAACCACGGGAACGCCCTTAGTGTAGAGATCCGATTTTTCCAGCAATGGATCAATGATTTAACGACGAATTAAAGATTTGAAATGTTCACATACTACCACCTGAGCAGATAGGTTCTTTTAACTTTGATAACCAAAACGCTTAAATATTAAAACCATGCAATTCTTTGGTCACTGGAGGAGTACTGGGTGAGCTCTTGGAGGAATTTAGTTTATCGGTCTGCTCCATGAGCCTACAGTGTCGTGCACTCCAGCCATAGTTCTAAGAGGTGAAATGATGTGCAAACCATTCTAAGGAGGAGTTGCGTTTACACCCTCTGAAGGGTGTTTCCAACCGAGTCTAGAAAAAATAGAGAGAAGTCTTCTAGAAAAAATACAGAATGAGCGATTGATTAAGGCCTTCAACAGGGCCAAAAAAGTTCCATTTATAAGAAAAAAACTGAAGGAAGCGAACATCGAAACAATCAACGGAATACATGACCTGCATAGGTTGCCATTCACAAACAAGAAGGATCTCGCAGAGTGCTTCCCATTCGGAGCCTTGGCGGTACCTTTGCACAAGGTCTCTAGGGTGCACACGTCCTCAGGCACAACAAATAAGCCGATAACCACATTTTACACCAAGAGGGACCTCAGGATATGGTCTGAGTTGATGGCTAGAGGACTTGCATGCGCAGGCGCGAGAAGGGGCGACGTCTTCCAGAACACGACCTCGCAGGGGCTTTTTACAGGAGGCCTCGGTCTAATTCAAGGTGCGGAGAGGCTAGGCCTCACAGTCGTTCCCCTTGGGTCAGCAAACGCGGAGAAGCAGCTGGAAACGATGCGTGACTTTGGTGTTACTGTGTTCCACGCGATACCTTCATTTGCTCTACGCCTGATGGAGTGTCTGGAATCCCAAAACGGACTTAGATCCTCACTTAAAATAAGAATTGGGGTTCTAGGAGCAGAGCCGTGGACAAAGGAGATGCGGAAGAAAATAGAAGAAGGTTTGGAGATAGACGCCTTCAACAACTACGGTCTTGCCGAGGTTGGCGGTCCAGGGGTTGCTATAGAATGCCAATCGAAGTCTGGTCTGCACATATGGGAGGACCACTTCTTGGCAGAGATCATTGATCCGAAGACTGGCGAACAGCTTGATGTGGAAGAAGAGGGCGAGCTGGTTATAACCCCGCTCTCAAGGGAGGCTATGCCCCTCCTGCGCTTCCGTACTGGCGACATCACGCGCTTCGTTGACGGACCATGTGAGTGCGGTAGGACTCACCAGAGGATTGATTGGATGAAGGGAAGAATAGACGACATGATCAAGATAAGGGGCATCGGTATATATCCGTCGACCATTGAAAAGATCGTGGCATCTCACAGGG
>JBMFMY010000089.1:0-5599 GCA_049970435.1 Candidatus Methanomethylicaceae archaeon | reverse complement strand
CCACCTCTTGTGAGGCAGGTCCAGATGGAGATGATAAAAGCGCTGGCTGGAGCTGAGGACTACGATTCTCTCATAGATAGAATCCCAGATGCTTTGAGGGTACTGAAGGGGTATATCCAAAAAATACAGAATGGCGAGGTGAGTGTGGGGGACCTATTGATAACAAAGCGTATATCAAAGCACCCGGAAGACTACACCCACAAGGTTCTCCAAGCGCTAGCCGCGAGACAGCTTTTGATGGCAGGAGTTCGGGTTCAACCCGGACAGTCGGTCCAGTTCCTTATAAGGAACTCCGGAAGTGCCATTCCACAAAACAGGGTGAGAGCAGCCCATCTCCTCGAACCTGAGCCCAAGATTGATAGAGAAAAGTACTTAGAGATTCTTCTCGAGGCTGGAGAGAGTCTGCTCAGCCCCTTCGGGTACGATGCTGAGAGGATACACGGCAAAGTTATGCGATGCGAAGATCGCAAACTTTTCTAAAGTATTTTCGTGGTGCAAAGTCAAACATTCACTACAAAGTCTTTAGGAACTTTCAGAACTAGTTCATCATTCTCTCCCTCTGTAAAAAGACAAATATGGGGGATCCGGATCTGGAAGCGTATTTTTCCTGTAAGGGGGAAGCAAGTCGATAAAATTTCCTCCCAATGAGGAAATTGTAACCCCAATGAGGAAATTGTAACGTAGTCTGCTTTATTTGACGATGATTTTTCGTGATCACCTGCTGATCAATCTTTTACCAAATTGCCCTTATATGGTCTAAAATATGCAAAATGTCGTTTTCTCAACAAAAAAGAAATACCACAATCGAGATAGGTCAGAAAAATAGTGAGTTTGTGAACTGTGGAATTCATACCATTTAGGGTTTTGTAGATCGCTTTTTTTATTTTTTATATTTTATTATTTTATTTTTCGATTATTTTTGATTTTTAGAATTGCTGTAAACGAACTCGCCCCATTTTGACTTTACAACCAAAGAGTTTCCCTCAGGAGATCGTTCACACCTTCCTATGGGCTGTGCCTCAACTCCGAACTTCTCGCAGACCTGTAGGACTATATCCAAATTCGCCCTATCCACAACCAGTTCCATCCCAACGCCCATGTTGAAGACCTGATACATCTCCCTCCAGCCGATCCTTCCCTCCCTCTGTATCAAGAGGAATATGGGGTCCGGATCTGGGAGACGATCCTTTATGTACATGATCCCTTTCCCCACCCTGAGGCATTTGGTGAGACCCCCGCCGGTGTTGTGTATCATAGCCTTGATCTCAGCCTTTCTAATGATCTCAAGCACTAATGGCATGTAGATTCTGGTGGGAGAGATCAGCGCCTCACCCACAGTCATGCCCAACTCATTCAAATAAGAGTCGAGTCTGAAGCGCCCGCAGTAGCCCTTGATATCAGGGCAGGATATCTCGGGATATCTTCTTGGGTATTCGTTGCTGAGAAGTACATGCCTGGCGAGGGTTATCCCGTTGCACATCAACCCACTGTTCTCACGGCGCTCATACATGCACGATCCACCACTCCTGATCCCTACGATAACATCGCCAGGAGAGATCTGGGAGCCTGTTATCACGTGCCTGAGGGGTACCTCTGCATAGACTGTGCAGGATATGTCAAAAGTTCTGATTATGTCCGGCAACTCTGCGGTCTCCCCGCCACAGAAGCAGAGATCTGACCCAGCGAAACGGAGTTCCTGTAGCACCTCTGAGAATCCATTAGTAAGTGCTGAAAGGACTTCTTCCTTCTTGAGAACAAATGGGTTAAGTGCTACGTAGTCGGAGATAGCAAGTGGGGTGGCACCAACACAAACCACGTCGTCTACATTCATGGCTATAACATCCCTTATGAGGCCGCCGAAGTATTTTGGGTCGCCGGTCTCCTTGTAGTAAAGGTAAGAGACAATGGGCTTGCTACCAGCCCCATCTTCGTGGAGTATGATACCCTTGGATGGATCGAGTGGGTGCTTCATAACAGGGCAGAATGACCCAGGAAAGAGTTCCTCTATGATGCGCTTAAATGAGGATATGCCGGACTTTTGGACGTCCACACCCAAAGATCCATATTTGCCTTTATTGCTTTCACACATGTGATAATATCTGAGACTACTCCCCATAATATTCTTTCGGGAAATATCAAAGCTGGATAGGAGGGCTTCTATCTTTTCATCTTTTCATCTTTTCATCTTTTCATCTTTTCATCTTTTCATCTTTTCATCTTTGAGCCTCCAAAAAGGTAGACAAGCTTATTCTTTCCTACAAGCCCTCTGTTAGCGAATGTGGCAATAGAAAGTTTGTTTGTTGTTTTTAGTTACAATTTTTAGAGTTTCAATCTTTTACGTCGAATTTGTTGCCTCTGGGCTCCAGGAAAGTTATGCGCGTCTTTTCAGATATTATACCATCAGGGCCGCAGTAGACCGCCCCCCTCTCAGGAGGGATCCTCTTTCCTGTTGCTGCGTCCGTTGTGCATGCCCAGTAGAGATCCTTAACTGGGATCATCTTGAATACTACTTTTTCCCCTTCCAGCTTGGCAAAGTATCCTCTCAGCTCCTTGTACGGATAGCCCGTCTCTTCGTGCTTTTCCTTCAGAAAGCTCCTCACGATTATACCGACCGATCCGCAGTCTCTAAGCATTCTGAGGATTCGGAGCTTAATGTATGGTTCGTGTGAGGGGTCGTATCCGTACCTGACTTTTTCTATTCCGATCCTGTTTATGTCAAATGTGAGGACTTCCTCTCCGCTACTTATGGTGATGATAGCCGTGGTGTAGCAACACTCCTCAAACTCTTGGAGTAAGTCCTCC
Organism: Candidatus Methanomethylicaceae archaeon; assembly: GCA_049970435.1. Lineage (GTDB taxonomy): Archaea > Thermoproteota > Methanomethylicia > Methanomethylicales > Methanomethylicaceae > JBMFMY01. The sequence continues at coordinate 2,797 of JBMFMY010000089.1, read as the reverse complement.
AGTCCCTCTATCCGCTTCCTCTTGAAGGGCAACCCCCTCCCCTCCTCATCCTTCTCCTTCCCTATCTCTCCCCATTCCTCTTCCTCCATTTAACCTCCCGCCTGCGTTTTTTATCTCTCTCCTTCCTCGCAAGAAGACCCCGTCCGAGAGGGCGGGATGAATTGCGATTGAGTTTAAATACCTCAAAATGTATATGAAGTTTGCCATGAAGCTGACTATTCAAGCTGGCATCGTAGGGTTGACTCGAAGGAAAAGGGCGATTTTGGACAGAATACGCTAACCTTCAAAGTTTTCTAAAAGGCGGCAAGACCGTTCCGCTATAATCAGCTAACAAGCAACAAGCCCTCAGATAATACAGGAAGGTTAAGCAAAAGGAGTATCCGCTCAGCTTAAGAAGGGACTTGATCAACATCAGGAAGGCTAAGGCATTTTGGTTCCTGAAAATTCCAGTATATGGAGTAAGAGGCGGAATAAAAGTTCCAATTAAGCCACATGGAGAGTTCCCAAACGGAAAGATTTGCGAGAGCAAGATCCTCAAGAGAAAGGATAGATATATTGCCATGCTTACCTTCGAGTTTGAAGCCCGCCCATGCGTAGATGCTCCTCTATCCTTGCCGTGGATTTGGGTGAACGCTTCTGCGCTACAACGGTGTTGTGGTGTCAAGGCGTGATGAAGGCTCAATTCCTTGGCAAGGAGATAAGGGGAGTTAGACGCCATTACGCTTGGCTTCGTAGAAGGCTCCAAGAGAGAGGCCTCACTCAAGTCGTAAAAAGAATTGGTTGCAAGGAGAGAAGGGTGGTTAACGCCATCCTTCACCGAGTCAGCAAATGGATAGTCAGCCTCAGCCTTGCCACCAATTCTTACATCTTGGGAGACCTCACAGGAATACGCCGAAGGGCTAAAGGGAAGAGGCTTAACCGCATAATCAGCAATATGCCCTATTACCGCTTGACGAAGATGATAGAATACAAGGCTATGCTCGTAGGCATACCAGTGATAACTACAAGCGAAGCCTACACTTCAACAACGTGCCATGTCTGTGGATGTGAGGGAAAAAGAAAAACTCAAGGGCTATTTCTCTGTCCCACTGCGGAGAATACAACGCTGATTTAAACGGAGCCATAAACATAGCTAAAAAATTTGAGAGGGCTTTGGGCTATATGCCTTTAGCCGGGGCTGCTTGTGAACCAGCCCATAACCAGCCTATGCTGGAAGCCCCATCCGTAAGGGTGGGGTAGTTCACTTTCCAAAATTAGCAGTAAGGATTTTATATCTAAATCCTATAAATTTTGATCTATTGTCAAATAAGTTCTTGATAAGTCCAACTTCAAAGATAAAAGCCAACCAAAAAAACAATTTAGCGTGATTAAATTGAATTTGATTGCCTCGGTGGAAAGAATAAGAGATCTAAACAAGGTAGTCGACATAACCAAGGGAACGCTTCAAATTATGATTCTTCTCACACTCAAAAATTCCAAAAAGCCTATGACTTTACAAGAGCTTTCGAGGTGTATAGGTAGAAGAAAAAAATCCATCAACGATGCAATTTTGAAACTAAAAAATAAAGGTCTGATAAACAAAATTGAGGTGGCAGACGAGGCTACATATGTGGTAACCGAACAGGGCATAAAGTACATAAATGAACTAGTAGGTTTGTTTAACAGTGGAGATCCCGATTATGATGGTCCTACAGTGGATTTAGCGGGCACAGTGGACCTTCTTCCACTATTTTTCTACACCTACGATGCAATAGTCTCACTTGGCATGGCGAGAGAGAGCGGATTGTCTCTCAAGAAGATTGCAAGCATTTTTGGTCTTAGCCTAGATAGGACGGAGACGTACATGGATCTCTTTATAGATGCACCTGGAGCTAAGCTGTTCAGAAAGGAAACGGGAGGTGAAACTAGATACTATCTCACAAAGGAGGGAATGAGGGTGTTCAATCAGCTATCATACTGTTTCAGAAGCAAGAACAGGTACTTGATGAAGTTTCTCTCACTGATCACAAGGTCTACGCATCCAAAGACTGCTTATTCAAGACTGTCTATCGTATTAGGGGCAGGCTCCTTGATAACTTCTGCCTATGCAGTAATTACAGGATCTATAATTTCTTGCTTGATCTGGATTTCATTCATTGTTTTTCTTGGAACATTAACAGGGTTAGATTCCTTGTATTCATATTTATCTAGAAAATAATATATTTGTTTTAATAAGTTATAAATTATTATCAAAAAAATATAAAAGTTAAAAAGGAGTGCCGTTGTCCCAAATAACCAGTTTAAAGCCTTCCAAATTCCCGATCAGCGCCCCCTCATATTTTTTAGGTACAATAGCCAGTATGCCTCCCTCTCTGCCGTCTACCCTGTTGATCCCTTGCAATATAGCCTCGAAGGGTTGAATCTGAATCCCATATCTTCTATAAGTATCCCTTATTATGAAGAATGTCCTTCCTCCTCCTATTTTTCGTATGAAACCAGCACAGGATACAAAATGTCCTACACTTTCTCTCTTCCTGAGCCCAAGCCTGATTAAGTCTGCATAGCTATCACTGGATAGAACCTTTCTGTTGAGATCTTGTCCGTCCAACAGGTATTTTGTGTTCAGGTTGAATATGAGCTGAACCTCTTTCATCCTTGAGAATATTTCTACCAAAGCTTCAAGATCTCCCATGTCCAACATCGGTCCGGAGGTCTTGTCGGTTGTTTTAACTGGAACAACTTTGACGCTCTCCACGGCTGAGGCCGGGAGGTTCTTGCTTCTAAGGTGTTCATCGGTTGGTTGTTCGCTGCCCTTTTA
>JBMFMY010000088.1:0-5653 GCA_049970435.1 Candidatus Methanomethylicaceae archaeon | reverse complement strand
GGATTGCAGAATGGATATTGCTTCCTGCATCTCCGACTCCACTCCACATCCCCCGAGCAGAGAAGTTATCCATCTCCAGGCTTCAATCATTGCTTCTCCTCCTCCAACAGCTTTGTTAATGCTATGATGAGTAGGTCCTGAAGAGTTGGCTCTTCACACCTAGCTCTTCTGTCACAGCATCCAGCCTCTCTTTTATGGCCTTCAGCCTCTCCTCCACGACCTGAAGCCCAACATCCGGTTTCTTTAAATTCGAGAGGATCCCCTCTCTCTGCCTCCTAATATCCTCAGACCTTTTCCTGTTTGCATTTATCCTCTGCTCGAGGGCTTTGATCCTAGCCGTTGCATCGTCCAGGCTCACTCGGAGCTCAGTCTCCTTCTTTGCCTCTCCGGAGAGCATCTCCAGCTCTTCCCTGAGCCTCTTCGCCTCATCCTCATACCCCCTCTTCTCCACGTCCAGATCCAAGAGCTCCTCCTCCAGCCTCTTCGCTCTTCCCTCAAATTCAGCCCTCTTTACACCAAACTCGGCGAGCTCTCTCTCAACCTCAGGAAGTCTCGTCTCATCTTCAGAGTATATCCTCGCAATGGAGCGGAGCTCCTTGGACAGCATCCTCGCATTGTCCCTCGCAACCTTGTACTCCTCCAGCCGCAACGCCTTTCTAATGATCTGTAACCTCTCCTCTGGTGGGCTGTTTAGAATCTCCTTCATCTCCTCTTGGGGGGTGTAGACTGCGTACCTGAAGATAACACTCTTCGCCTTTGGATCCACCGGTTCGTTGTACCCAAGTATCCTCAGAACCGCTTCCTTCATCTCCTTTGGCGAGTACCTATACATTCTACCTCCTTCCTCGATCCAGCAGTCCTCCTGCCTGACCCCCCCTGGAGCAGCGGTCCCCTTCCTTCCCGCTCCTCTCTCGACCCTGACAAGAGATCTGTGTACCTTGACCTCCCTCCCGCCGACCTCGAAGGTCAGCTCAACCTCTCCCTCGTTCTTACCTAGACTGAGGAGCGTAGTCCCCTTCTCGTTACCGAGCCCAAATAGCGCAAACTCTATGGCAAGTAGAAGGGTAGACTTTCCCGAGCCGATATCGCCCTCGAAGAGTATCATCCCGTTCGGAAATTCTATCTCGCCCTCCTCATACGTCCTTATGTTCTTCAACCTCAGTCGCCTGAGTATCATGCCCTCATCCCCAGGAGGTCTTTTATGCCCAAAACTTCCATCGCGGCATCCTTGATTCTGCTCTCATAATCCCACTCGGTCTCTCCCTCCATCTTTGGAACCTTGAGTTGCTGCAAAAGCGCCTTAGAGAGTGCAACCGCCTCGGCGTTCAGTCTGGGCTCATCAAATCTTCTCCCCTTGGAAAATTCCCTGAAGGTCTCCTCCTCTATCTTTTGAACGTCCTCGCTGACCACAGCCTGCCCCTCAAACTCTTTGGATCTGAGCTGACTCCTGTTCAGGTGCAGGTATATGGCACCTCTCTTCATAACCTCCTCCCTGAAAGACGCAAAATCCACCTCGCTCGTCTTGCCGCTTGAGAGCTCCCCAAAAACCCTCATCACAACTACCTTACCACCGACCTCCATGCTTGTTGCCAATCTCTTAAGAATTTCATTGAGGGCTAATGAGGACATACCGTTAGCATCGACTTCCTTGTAGATCCCTTCGAAAGCTGTCAGATCCACAAACCTTGGTTTTCCTTCATCGACTATATAGAACCCTCTCCTTTCCCCTCTCACAGTATTCTCAAGGTCTATGCCCCAGCCTGTGAATAAAGGCCCTGGGTATACAATCTTTTTATCCTTCAAATACTCAATCCTTCTGTGAACATGCCCCCCTGCGTAGTAATCAAACCCATCTGGCAGATCTGTGGAGGAAATCCCTTCGAACCTCTCTCCTGCCCTCCTCACATCGTCGAGTGCTGTGTGGAACAAAAATATCTTTAAGCCTCTCAAGGAGGCTAGGTACTCTCTGTCAAGGTACTTGAATGCCTCCCTCTCCAGCGAAAGCTTTCTGCCTGAGATCCCTGTCAATTTAGCCCCAGTCCTCTTGTCCTCAACTATTTCTGGCCTCAGCTTCCCGTTTACAGAGGAAGGCTTGCCTACCCTCACTATCACCCCTGCCTCCTCGAGTATGTCCACCATGGAGGTCGCATTGGGCGAGAAGTCATGGCTTCCGTAGACCACGTAAATCTTCCTACCTGTCTCCACAAACTTCATCATGACCTTCGTCGCTTCCTTCACTACAAGAAGATCAGGGATGTTCACGTGAAATAGATCCCCTGCTATGACCACAAAATCCACACCTTCCCTCAGGCACATCTCAAAAGCTCTCCTGAAGACGTTCAACTCTAGCTGCCTCAACTTAGGGTCAGACGTGGCGCCAAGGTGTATATCTGCCATATGTGCGAACTTCATGCCTCTCACCCCTTAATAGAAGACGGTCTCGGTCTTTTTAGCCTCACCAGCGTCTTTCAATATCTCTTCGAAGAGCGGAGTGTATATGGGGACAGGGAACTTTGAAAATATGGAGCTAACTATACTCTCCCCTTTCTCAAGTCCCGCAATGATCTGCTCGTACTGGGAGAGATCTTGGGGAGAGCTTTCTATGAGCCTCTTCCTCTCCCTAGCCATCTCATTGCCCATTATTATCTTGGTCCCTATGTTTGCCAATATCTCGTCAGGAATCACTGAAGCCATCTGAGTCACTGCCACAAGCCCTATCTTGAACTTTCTCCCCTCTCTGGTTATTCTGCCGAAGATGTTACCGCCGTAAAGCTCCCCTAGGACCCTTGGAGCCTCCTCAAGTACCACACCCACTTGTACCCTATCCTGTAGCGTCCCATTGTCCTTGTAACCCTCATATCTCCTGAAAACTTCCCTCATGACGGCGCTCATGATCACTAGTCCAGTATCGTCAGATATGGAGGATCCGTCTAGGATAACTACCTTGCCGCTCTCGAGCGCATCTGCTATGTCATTTATTGTGCTCTCCCCGAATCCCTCGAGGTCAAACACGTCGTCCTCGCAGTAGGGCTCGCCACTCTCATTGGTCCTTATCCTGAAGAGGTTCCCCAGCTTTCTCCTCAGAGACCTGATGGTCACGCTCTGGACCCCCTTCCTCTCGAAATCCTTTTCCCTCTGGGGGTCCTCCCTCATGAGTTCTTTTATCCAGTCGTGGGCGAATTCTCTTCGGTATAGTTGTATTGCTCCATCTTGGGCAGACGACAATTCCAGTATTCCAATGAGGTCTTCCGGATCGATAGACCTGAGGCTGACCTTCAACCTCTTCTGTCCGGGTGGAGGGTTCTTTGAGTAATAGACGAGGTGTCTCTCGGCTTTTGGATGATTCTTTAGCCCTTTGTTGGCACCTGCCCCGAAGTACTCGTTGTGCACATCGAGGACGAGCATGCCAAACTTTCCATGGTTCATTATCTCCCAGAGCAAGACCTTAACCAGATTCGACTTACCTCTCCCTGTCTGGGCCGCTATGAGTGTATGGTGGGAAAGCATCTGCTCCCCGTCCATGTAGTAGTCCATGTCCAAAACCCTCCCGCCGCTTCTGAGCTTCCCTAAAAATACTTCGTTATTAGGCCTCCTCAGGAACGAGAAGTCCTCTGGTGATGCCCTCCTTGCAGGGGAGAGGAATTGAGGCATGGATCTTGGGGGTCTGTAACTCTCGTCCAACTTAGAAACCTCGGTGAGCGGGGTCACCTTCACCTTCCTGAATATCCTGAGATCATCATCAGGGAACTCTATATTAGGTCTGGTCCTCTCTACCATGCTCCCCGCACTTGTGAAGAGTCTGCTCTCGTCCAGAAGGGTCCCGAACTCCATGGCAGAGACCATAAAGATGTACTTCTTTTCTTGGGTCTCTATGACAATAAGTTCTCCAAGCTCCAGGTTCGCGCCCTTCTTCTCTCTAATTATCAGTGCTGTATTATCTCCTCCAACGACAGAACCCACTATTTCCATGGCTGATCAACCCAACTCGTCAAGTATTTTGTGTCCACTGAGAGATCTCTCTACCGTCTCCAACCTCTTAACATCTTCAATATCCAACCTGTCCAGTATAAGGTCCCTCACGTGCATGGCCTCCTCCATACCAACCTTTGCGTATGTATGCGCGTCTATTAGAGCGTATGGATAGCCAGGGAAAGCGAAATATCTCGAGTTGGCAACGAGTCCGCGCAAAAGCCTTTTGACGCGCTCAGCCTCTACCTCCTCAAAAATGTCGAGTCTGAAGCTCCTGTCGGCCCCCTCGTTGAGCTTCACGAAATAAACCACGGCCCTGTTTGTCCACTCCTCGGACCTGCCGATCCTAGCAGCCCATCTTTGGAACCCCTTCTTCATTGCTAAGTTCTCCAGGAATCCGGATATGGGGTGGCCTTCTAATGTGAATATGGTGGTCGTTTTTGAGAGTCCAGAGATCAATGAGCCCTGCTCTACAGCGCACTTATGCACGCCGTTTGCGAGCTCGGACTCTCCGGGGAATGCCGTCTGGAGGGTCCCATCCATCAAAATGAACTCCGAACCTGATCTCAATGCATTCTCGACGTATGCCCACTCACAGAACCTCCTAGCCATGGATATGGCTCTTGAGATGTCCCCCCTGCTCCTTCCAACCCTCATCTCTGTGGCAGCGGAGTCCACTCTGGGGAACATAAATTTCCACCTTCCTTCCAAGACCTGTGCGACCTCGGTCTCGTACAGTATTTTGTCCCCTTCTTTGACCGCCCTCGTCACCGAGACGAAGGTGCACTTATCGAAGAAGTCAAGCTTCTTCATCCCTAAGAAAGAGTTGCAGTAAACCCTGTTCAAAACAACAGCTAGGGTGGGCACCTTTATGATCTCCGCACTCCCCCCATCAATGGCAGAGATCTTTATGGGCTCAGACCCATCAATCTCCACTATGGAAGAAAGATTCAGATCTTCGTCAAATCCGTGTGCCCTCGTCCTCTCAGGAAACTTTAGGAAGTCCCTTAGCAGTTTTAACGTGTTAAGGAGGCGTTCTTCCAACTACCACACCTCATAGTTCACACAAATTTATAAATCCGTTGATGTTTTAACCTTTGTCTATAATGATGAGAGTCTAAATTTTGGATTATATTGATATCGATATTTTTAAAGCAACAAAACAACAAAGTAATTCCGCGATCTGAGAACCGTTGGAAATTTCAGGAAAACTCCCCTGTCACAACTTTCGCCGAACAGTGAACGTTTTTTATATAAATGGGATCCAGAAAACCCCTATAGTTGGGGGATGAATAGGGCTTTAAATATTCTCTTTGCATGTGGTATATCGGTGGCTGGAGTGCTCGTTGCCTTCAGGTATCAAATATATCCAAAACCAAGACAGGAGAGGCTGTTGAAGAGCCGCCTGTCTTTATGCCATTTGTACAACGACCTCAGGGACCTGAAGATAAAAAAGTGGAAGAATGGGCGCGCCAGCCTCTCAGAGGACGACCTGAGACTCGCTGCGTTGGAGATGCGGATGAATGATCAGTCGCTTAAAGGAGTACACAGCCAAGTCGTCCAGAACGTCGCCACCAGGGTATCAACGGCGTTTAAGAACTACTTTGAGAAAAGATCGAGATTCCCAAAACACAAGAAGGAGAACAAGTACAGGTCATTCACATATCCGCAGTCAGGGAACAGA
>JBMFMY010000087.1:0-5660 GCA_049970435.1 Candidatus Methanomethylicaceae archaeon | reverse complement strand
CAGACACCCTTCTGGGCCTCGATGTATCTTTCAATAGTCTCCTTAGAGACTGTCCCTATCGTCGAAACATAGTAGCTGTGTGTCCATAGGGACGGCAGCTTAAGAAGCTCAGGGAACTCCTTAGGATGTTTGAGCTTCTTCCCTTGATCCTCCTCACAAGTGGATGGGTATTGTTGGGTAGGCTGATATAAATAAGTGGACGTGGTCGGGGTATATGGCAAGTTCAAGAATGTTAATCCCTAACTTATCTGCAACCTGACGGATTATCTGCTCAAGCCTCTCCTTAACCTCTCCCACCAGGAATGGCTTACGCCTCTTTGGACACCAGACTAAAGAGTACTGGATTAGAAAGACTTTGTTCCTTGAACGTTGATAGGTTATCAAAAGCCCACATAACTTGTCGACATATTTAAATTATAGACAATTCATCCCACGGTTAAAACCGCAAGCTTGTCGAGTTTCTGTAAGCGCCCCTCCCGAGATAGTCTCAATTGCATACTTCAGACCCTGTGCGCTTGTACCCAGCTCGGCGGATGAAGGAGTTTCGGCGAGCGGGTACCTGTAAAGCCTTCCTTCTCCTATGTTCACACGCGTCTTCGCGAGGTAAGCCACGTACTCTTGATCCACAAAGTTTCTGTTGTGTTGCCTGAAACCTATCGTCCTCAATATATACGCCGCGGCAAACGGACCGCACAGGTTCTCCTTCTGCTCCCCTTCCTTTAGATACTCTTCGTCTACATCATTAGCCTGACCCAAAAAAGTGACCAACACCTCGATCGACGAAGGTCCAGCCTCAGCGAAGGCGGCTTCCCATCAGCATAAATATCCCATCACCAACAACCGCACCGACGGCGATAGCCCATAGGTACCAAAATCCCAATTTCTTTGCGAGGGAGACTTGGTAGGTTCCCTCGGTTTTGCTTGCTTCCGCAACACCTGCCTCTGCAACTCCTGTAGCTTCTTTAATTTCTTGACCCATGTGCCGCACCTTTTAATGAAGGTCGGATAGAAAATAAATAATATTTAAAACTTTCTTATGGATATATTGAGAGAGAATTACTACTAATGATGATTTACTTGGATTTAGATAGATAAGTCCTTATAGCTTGTAATAGGGGGACACCGACCAGCGCTGCCAGAAAGGTTATGATGCTCCTCTCAATAAGTGTGACCGGGAGCACCGCCATGAAGAACCCTGGTGTGGGGTTGGCAATTCCTATGAATATCAGGTTTCCCAGCATCTGACCTGCCATGGTAGAAGGATAGCTGGATAGCAGAAAGCCCATAAATAACCTACTTCTATTCTCAGAGCTGAGCAGATCGGCGATCTTCTCCCTAAACACCAGGATCACTCCCATACCCACAAGATGGGGGATCGCATAAACCGGTATGGCTTGACCTATTGGTGTGGCAAACCATGCGAGGATTATGCCTGCAAAGGGAAGTGTGGAGATCATCCATCCTCTGACCCCGAAGACAATCCTCTTGGCCATAGTTGCTGCCATGAATGATGAGACCAGCGCAAGGGGCGTGAAGAGTATTGCGGTCCCACCACCAGTGATGACTCTGCTCACCACCGCTCCTACGAATGCTGCTAGGGGTCCAAGGGCTGGTCCAAGTGCTACACCATATCCCATCTCGAGGGATCTCGTCAGCCGGATGTCTGACCCTGGCACGCCTATAACAGGGAAACCCGGCAGTAGCCCGACTACCGCATATATGGCCGCCAGAAGCGCGACCACTGTTATGCTCCTTGCCCTCATCACAAACTACCTTTCTTGGACCGCCTTGTTTCTTAGAGTCCCGATCTTCTCTACGTATGCCTCGACAATGTCGCCGTCTTTAAGCTGTCCTATCTTTTCTGGCGTACCTGTGGCTATGATCGCCCCAGGCTCTAATGTGGTGAAAGAGGATATGTACTCCACAATGGTTGGGATGTCGAAGATCATCTCCTTCGTGTTTGACTTTTGCTTGATCTCCCCGTTAACCCTAAGCTCGAGATCCAGCGCCATCGGATCCCCTATTTCGTCGTGAGTTACTATGAACGGCCCTATGGGCGCAAAGGTGTCAAAGCTCTTAGACCTCAACCAGGGTCTTGAGAGCGAGAAATCCTTTGCCTGTATGTCCCTCGCAGTTATGTCGTTCAAGATCGTGTAGCCAAATACCCTTTCGTAGGACTCGATCCTCTTGATGTACCTTCCTCCCTTACCAATCACTATGGTCAGCTCTACCTCGTAGTCGACCCTGTTTGAGACCTTTGGCAGTATGATCTCCTCATCTGGTCCTATCACCGAGTTTGAGGTCTTCAAGAAGACTATTGGCACATCAGGTATCGGTCTGTTCAACTCGGGCGCATGGGACCTGTAGTTGAAGCCAAGGCAGAAGACCGAAGGAGGTCTCAGGAGAGGTGCCCTCAACTTGAGACCTTCGAGTTTTGTTGCCTCCCCGCTCTCCACCATAGCATCGAGCGTCTCCTGAGATATGGATGCTGCCTCCTCCCTTAGGAGGCTCAGCCCTTTTTCATCGATCTTCTCGATGAATGGCAGAAGGTCCCTTGCACCTTGCAGATTCAGAGACCTCAAGCACAAGAAAGAGGTCAGCCTTATGGCATAATCTCCCTTTATTAGACAAGGGAATGTCTTACCTTCACACTCACAAGTTGCGAATCGCATGATCCTCACCGTGGGGTTAACATTCACTGCACATTTATTTTAATGTTTTCAGGTGAGAGGTGCAAAAATGAGGGATTGGTAGTGATCTCTAAAGAAATTGGTCCAGACGGGGCGGAGCCCCGCCGAGATTCGGATCTGCAAAAAATTGTATTGCGGAAAAATGAGGAATCCGAAAAACTCTCAGAACTAATATTGTGTTGTTTGAACAAAATGTGCAAACATGCCACCTCTTAAACTCTGTGCAGAAGCTTTTCCGAGCTCGCACAAAATGAGAGTCGTTTCGTCTCTTCAAAGCCTCGTTAGGAGTTCCTCGGTTGTGGTGATCTCTGCTCCATAAACCCTTCTGATATACGCCAAAGCCCAGTCGTTGTCCTTTGGATCGAAGGTCGCAACGGCGTCCCTTGGAACTATCAAGGCGTAACCTCTGTAGAAGGCATCTGCAGCGGTGTGATTTACGCATATCGATGTGTCTGTGCCAGTCAGTACAAGTGTGTCAACGTTTAGCTCCCTCAACAGTATGCCGAGGTCCGTCTGGAAGAATCCACTGTACCTCCTTTTCCTTACTATGTAATCCCCTGGCTCTGGCTTAAGCTCATCAACAACTTCTGCTCCCTTTGTCTCAGCCAGTGCATGTGGTCCCCAAAGCTTCAACTCCCAGTCCACACCTCGATAATGAGAGTCGCATACGTAAATTACCGGGATCTTTGATCTCCTGGCCTGCGTCAGTAACCTCTTGATATTGGGAACTATCTCCTTGACCGAAGGGCTTGACATCCCACCAAATACAAAGTCATTCAGCATGTCAATTACGATCAGAGCGGGCCTCATAGCAAGATGAATCTTTGGTCGAGGCTATAAATAAATTGCTAAGCTCCCTCGCCCATGAGTTTCAAGAACCTCTGTGCATCCCGAGCCATGCTAACATTGTTGAACATAACATAAATCCTTTCGGCTTCCTTCATCTCTCTCACGATCTCCAGGAGCATCCTGAGATCATTATCTGTGTAGGCGTACCCATAGTTAGTCTCCGCCCCGCCAATCCCATGCAGTCTGAAATAAACAAGATCGCTCTCCAAATAGGGCCTACTTCTGAAAGGATCTACCACATGTATTAAGGAAAGCTCCCTGCAAATGGCGCGCACCTCCTCCGGTCTCTGGTTCCACTCCCCACGCGGCTCCCATCCGAGCCTCATCCCATGCCTTTCTATTGAGTTGAAAAACTTCTGCATGTCGTCTATGCTCTCTGATGAGGGCTTGAATGTGGGCGGGGTCTGTATGACCACGATCTCAGACCTTAGAACCTTGCAGACTTTGAGTATTTCCTCCCAAGCCATGAAGTTCTCCTCCGTTGCCCTCAGCAGCCCGAATTTTTCACCGGACCCCCACTTCGGCGGACCGCCAACTTTCCTCCATGTTGGACTGCTCATGGGATGTGTTACTGCTTGCCATGCCTTCACCACAAACTCGAACCACTCAGGCGCCCCCCTCCTCCAGTCCTCGGCTGTCTCGATCCTTGGAAGCTTGTAGAAAGTCTCTTGCAATTCTATGCAGGGAAAGGTCCTGTAGTATGCAGACCTTCCCCCCCTCACACTCCACCCACAGGTGCCTACCTTTACCTCCAAACTACCACCAATACCAATATTGGAAGTTTAGATGTTATATCTTACGCTTTTTGAAAAATGTGTTTATTTAAGTTCCGACAAGTTAGACAGTAGAGATGGTAATTTCCACGAGCGCCCGCCTTATCCTATTTCCTTCATTCCTCACTTTTTTCCAATTTCGCACGTTTCATTCCCTTAGATATAAATTCCTTATAAGCCGCCCTACACAAACTATCTGCCTCAGCATTTTCTTCCCTTGGGACCCATTCGAAAACGACGCCTTCAAAATTCTTAGCCAGCTCCTTTGCTCTTTGGTGTAGCCTTATCAGTCGCTTCGCTCTCACTGCATACTCCCCACGCATCTGCTTGATGACAAGTTGGCTGTCCCCCTTTACCTCAAGCGGTCCTCTGTATCCATGTTTCTGCAGGTACTCCATGCCCTTGACCAAGGCGGTATATTCCGCAACATTGTTCGAGACATCATCACCCAAGCTCCCGGCACCCACAAACCCTCTTTCCTCGTACAATTTTTCCCAATTTCGATAAATCGCAAAACCATATGTCGCGACACCTCCTGGATTGTATGGCTCGCATAGCCCATCAAACATCAAAACCATGTGCCCCCCTTCTTCTTTTGACTGTTTTTTGTTGCACATATTCTCGTTAGAGTGACGAAGTTCTCTGCTTGAACGCCCTCGTTCGACGTGTCCCATAATTCACTTCACCAATTTTACCTAAGGGATGCGTTAGAGTCATAAGGCTTTACATTTCAAACTTTAAATTCACTTTTTTAGACATCTCAGGAAAGTGAATATTCCGTGGCATTGGCAGGCGGCTCCCACACAGACAGTGTAAAATTCCTTGTCATGTGGGAGTTTGATCAGCTCATTGTAAACTTGCCTACCGTCCACAGCCCCGATACCTTTGCCGATGAGTTTACTCCTGAAAACCTCGTTGCAGGTAAAAAAACCAATACCGGTCATTATTGAATGTACAGGCTTCAAAATCTTTTCGCCCGTTACAGGGCAGATTTCGGGCTCCTTGCACCATGGACTGCACATGAAATCCTTGGCATAGGAGAGGATCAGCGTTGCCATATTTTCGTTCTCTGTAAGGATCAACTCTTTTGGAATTTCTCTCGATGTCCTCTTGAACGACTCAGCGTCGGGCTCGACTGAAAATCCCGTGTCTGAAATCCATCTCGCGAAGATCATAGCCAAAGAGTTGCCCGGGATTGCAGGCACAATGATATCCGGAACACTGCCGCCTCTCATGGTCTTTGTTGCATACGATGCTGCATCATCGACAACAAGCCTTGATCCTACCGCGCACTTGGAAGGATTGCTGCAAACCATTCTCACAGCCATGCTAGCTGGGCAATTTGGAT
>JBMFMY010000086.1:0-5665 GCA_049970435.1 Candidatus Methanomethylicaceae archaeon | reverse complement strand
GTTGCTCTTGCACCCGAGCTCACCGCAACTGTCTTAACTTTACCTTCCACAGGTATGGCATGGGGAATGCCTGATAATATTGCAAGATCTGGAGGAGTTCTCATGAGAAACTCCTTTGCCCTCTCTCCTGCTGTCGGGTATTCATCTAAACCACCAGTGATTCCATCAAGCTGGATCCCTCTAGAATCCAACTCTTTTAGTAACTCTTTACAATAAGACCTTATTCTGGGCAGACCGATATTTTGGTCTAGGTTTGCAATAAACTTGACTTCACCACCTTTTACTTTATGCGCTTCAGCCAAAGCAAGAAATATGTCTGCATAGACAAATGCAGTCTCCTTTTTTGCATTTAGGACGCAAGCAATCTCGCCACCATCCTCCAGAGTTCTGAGGATCATTCGTGCCACATTATCTGGGCTGTCTCCAGGACTGTTTCCGATATACTCGGACCTTGCAGTACCCCTCGTTCTTTCCAACAAAGTTGCCATCTCCAACATGTGCCTCTGCCTCTTATACTCCGCTTGATCTATCAAACCCGCCTTCATAGCCTCTTTTAGGACTGCTATAGCTCCTACAGTGTTATCACCTGAGGCACTGTGAATGTTGCAACATATTGACTTTTCAACCACACCAGCCTCAGCAGCCGCCCTCTTCAAATCCTCACCAATTATCATACTGGCACAAGTCCCAACTATACCAATCAGGTGTGGTTTGAAGAGCTCATCAACCCTTCTAAGTACTCTTGATAGCCTCGCTTCTCCTCCGAAAACCAGCTCATCTTCTGACAGGGCGGTCGTCACTATCTTTACCCCGTCCCTCTCAAGCAATCTTGATGGACCAAAGCAACAACCAGATGGTCCGTGCAAAACAATCACATCCACATTCAGATCCCTGAGTGTATACATGGCAGCGGCAATCGGGCTGGGTCTAGGGTGCATTATTATTGCCATATTATCCTCTCTCCAATCGCAGAGTTGGGACTTCTGGTTCTCCAAAAGATTCTTCCACTTTTTTTGTTATCAATGGTCGCAAAGCTTCACCAAGCTCACCAAAAAGGACAACTTCTTTGAAAGGGCTAGAGTTGATGACCTGGGAAATTCTTTCAAGATCTGCTGAACCACACGAGGTCTTTAATCTTCCGCCGATTTCCAGTCTTACTGGTGGCAAAACTTCAAGATAATCGCAGATCGATGTCGCCACGACCTTTGAATTTATGGCAGGACTCCTGTTGAGAATAAGTGGACCAGATAGGTCCTCTATTACCATTTTTTTACTAAAGATCTCTGGAGGAATTTCCAACTTATCTTCAATAATGCCAAAAAACTTGGCTATTGAGACACCAACAAGTATGTTCTCCACATGTTGCCTGCCAAAAGGTCCATCATGAGCCTCAACCAGTGTCTGAGAACATGTGGGGCCTCCAATTGTCACGAAACCTTCATAATTAGCAGTAAACTTTATATGATGTGCACCAATGCTGACATCCTCTGCACGAACTTGACAACACAAAGATTGCGTGGAGAAGTATTGAATACCTGAAATATTTCTCAATAGAGGATCGTCCATGTTGAGTAAAACATTTGATCTTGGCTTTCTTTTTTCTACCATTGATAACTTTGCGACTAGTGCTGAAGACGTCCCCTTTGCTATTGGATAGTTGTCGTATACGTTCTTTATTATACCTAGGTCGGCCAGTCCTGTACCGCCAAGAGAGATCTCAAATATGGCGAGATCTGGCTCCTTTGGGCAGAGCTTTATCGCCCTTATTATATTGGCAGGGGTTGAACTAACATCTTTCAACAAAATTTTGTTGTACTCTCTCTCTGTTAAGATAATCCCTTCGCTCGTGAGGCTGAGTGTGGTATAATGTTGCCTCAAAAGAGAAAGTGCACATTTGATGGCGGTCGTCTTCCCAAAACTGCCCGTTATTTCCACAACTGGAAATCTGATTTTATCATAAACCAGCATTCTCACGGCTTCGTGGTGCGTCAATAGTTTGCCCTCAGAACCTACGAATGGCGAGGAGGGGAAATGAACTGGCTTCACAATCAGATCATATTTTGAAATCTCGAAAGAGTCAGGCAGAGCACTCTCAATTTTGAACTCTTTTGAGTATCTGTCATAGTCTGCCCCCTTCAAAGTCCTGTAGACGTCTACGCATGTAACATTGTCTCCCCTTTCACTGAATGCTTCGGACAGCGTCAGTCCACCATGTGTGGCATCTACGACTAAAACCTTCAAACCTTCAGAGCCCTCCCAATCCTATCAGCGAGTATCTCCACTATCCGATCGTCTTCTCCTATAGGATCGCTGAGCACAATCCTTACCTTCCTTTCACCGAACTCAAGATTTCCGGATTTTTCCCCAGCTGGCAACCCCACTATTTTAGGTATGTCGTGGTCAACATGGATCCCTCTTGTTAGAAAGACTGGCTGAATTATGAGCTCTTCAACACCTGATTCGACCGCCTCCACCAATGCCTTCTCCAAAGAGGGCTCATCGATCTGAATGAAGGCATATCCGACATAAGGATATTTCCCTTCAATTTTTTTTGCAAAATACTTTATTGCATTTTTATTGTATGGCTCCTTACTTCCATGTCCTACTAAAATGACTCCAATCTTCTTTTCCATACTACATCACCTTTAGAAATGACAAAACTCCACGGAGGGAGTGGTCTGCGACTACGAACGGTTCTAATCCAAACTCTCTCAGAGATTTGGCCGTTTCGGGACCTATCGCAATCAAATTTGACCTTTCCAGTAATGATTTAAGCTCGCTACAAACCTTAGGTTGTAAAAAATTGCGCACAAGCTCAAAGGACGAACGCGAGGTGAAGACAACAAAGTCTGCACCAAACCTGAGCTCTTCCAGAAGCCTTTCTACGCCATAGGGATCGACTTCTGGCGAATAAATACGGTACTCTCTGGCAGGAACACCATTAGCAACAAGCTCATTGTACATTATTTTGTCTGCAAAGCCACTTCTAATCAAGGCAATCGATGAAAATGGCAATTTTAAATGCTGCCCTACAATAAGTGTGGCTAGCGCTCCACTCGTGTATTCGTTTGGCACTTCTATATTTCTAAGACCGAACTCCTCTAGGGACTCTTTTGTTGAATGTCCTACCGCAAATAACCTCATCTTTGACAATACTTCAATAACCTCGATAGAGGGATTAATCATTCTTATAGATCTAGGACTCAGGAACGCAGCCGAATCATGAACCCCTTCCAACAAATTTTTTGTTAGTTTCGAGATCTCTATTCTGTTCGGAGAGAGTCTTATCGTACTAACCTTTACAGGGGTATATCCTAAATTCCTGAAAGGAGAAACATCAAAATGTGACAATGATGTTAATATAACTCTTCTCAGCCTCATTTCCCAAAGACCTCCACGACTCGACCAATTACCACGACGCCAGGTCCTTTTTCTTTGCTCAATCCATCTGCAAGCTCTTTTAAACGATACGTCTTTTTTCCAATGGAATGCTTTACGGAAGTTATGATCGCGGCAGGAGTCTCTGGATCTGCACCCCCCTGAATGAGATTTCTGGCCACAAATGGAAGTTTTCTTATGGACATGAGAAGGACCAGCGTCCCTGGAAACTTGGCATGTTTCATCAAATACTCTTTCTCATCTTCACTGTTCGCCAGACTCCCGCTCAGGATAACAACAGAGGAAGAGACCCCGCGCATGGTTAGTGGAATTTTAGCTAAAGTCGGTAAAGCAACAGCTGACGTGAGCCCCGGTATTACCTCGACATCCACTCCCGCCTCTTGTAGAGATAGAAGCTCCTCTCCCCCCCTTCCGAATATAAACGGATCTCCGCTTTTTAGACGAACAACGCAAAAACCTTCTTTCGCAAGCTTTATCATCAAATCGATGATGTCCCGTTGCTTTTCTGCCTCTCTTGGCTCCTTGCCAACATAGATCTTTTTGGTTGCTTTTTTTGCTATTTTGAGAAGATCTTCGTCAACAAGCCGATCGTAAAGTACAACATCGGCCTCAGAAATGATGTTGTAAGCTCTGAGTGTGAT
Source organism: Candidatus Methanomethylicaceae archaeon (assembly GCA_049970435.1). Classification (GTDB taxonomy): domain Archaea; phylum Thermoproteota; class Methanomethylicia; order Methanomethylicales; family Methanomethylicaceae; genus JBMFMY01. Next base: position 1,625 of record JBMFMY010000086.1, on the reverse strand, counting down.
GTTTTCTAAACCCAGGACACCAGCACCAACAAGATAGACTTTGCCTTTCATCCAAATCCCTCCCAGAACCAACGGAGCTCACGATCACTCATAACCATCTCAGCAATCTTGACCCCTAAATAATTCGGAGAACCCCTTGGGAAACTAAATTGCATCACTTTGGATCTTGATCCGTCAGTAGCGTAAAAACCACATACAACCTTTAAAAAATTGCCACTTATCCTTGCTGTAAACCCGATCGGCGCAGAGCAACCAGATTTTATACGCTGAATAAATGCTCTTTCAGTCAAAATTTCTTCCATAGCATCTGGTGAGTTTATTCTTGAGGTTAATGATCTAACATATGAATCTTGGCTTCTTGCAGTTACAGCAAGTGCACCCTGCCCAGGACTAGTTGGAAAAATCTCGATTGGCATCTGTTCCCACTTGCCCTTGAATCCGAGCCTGATCAAAGCGGCCTCGGCGACCACAATTCCATCGTATTTTCCTTCCATCAGACGCCTGAGCCTTGTGTCGATATTTCCCCTTAAGGGAAGAATGTTAAGATCATTTTTAAAACACTTAATTTGAGCCGCCCTCCTCAAACTGCTAGTGCCAATACTTGCCCCTTTAGGGAGGAGGTTAAGAGGTATTTGTTTGTTAGAGACAAATGCATCACAAGGGGAGATCCTTTGCGGGACCGCCACAATAGATACTCCATCTGGAAGAGATGTCGGCACATCTTTCATGCTATGAACCGCGAGATCGATTTCTCCTCTAAGGAGCGCCTCGTCAATCTCCTTTTCGAAGACCCCGCTCCCTGATATTGGTGATTTATTCGCATCATCGCCTGACGTTTTTATCTTCACAACTATGAATCTACAATCGCTTGATTCCTGCAATCTATTTATGACATACTCCGTTTGCAGGAGTGCCAAAACGCTGCCTCTACTTCCAACCCTTATTTCTCTCAATCAAACCATCCACCAATTTTTAACAGATGAGGAAAACGCTTGTAACGTATTATCTAGGTCTTCCTGACTGTGTGCTGTTGATAAAAAGCAAGACTCAAACTGGGACGGTGGGAGAAAGACCCCCCTTTCCAGCATCGACCTGTGCATTTTCATGAAGTCTTTTGCACGAGCACTCCTTGCACTCTCTGCATCCCTGACTGGACTTTGTGTCAAGAATATTGTGAACATGGATCCAACCCTGTTTATCTGGGTTGGAATCTTTGAATCCTCAAATATCTCCTCAAGACCTTTACAGAGAGATTTCGTTTTGGACTCAAGTTCTGCATACACTCTGTCCTCCAGCTTTCTTATAACTGTCAACCCGGCAGACATAGTTACAGGGTTGCCATTGAAAGTTCCTGCATTGTAAACTTTACCAGCGGGAGCAATATTCTCCATGTACTCCCTCCTACCCCCAAAAGCCCCCACCGGAAAACCGCCACCGATTATTTTTCCCAGCACAGTTATGTCGGGTTCTATGTTGAATATCTTCTGTGCTCCTCCCTTAGAAAGGCGAAAGCCCGTAATCACTTCGTCAAAAATCAAAATCGCTCCAACTTCGTCGCAAGCTCTCCTGATCTCCTGTAGGAAACCTTTTTCAGGAGGGATTACGCCTATGTTGCCCATCACCGG
>JBMFMY010000085.1:0-5703 GCA_049970435.1 Candidatus Methanomethylicaceae archaeon | reverse complement strand
GGAACATCCTTGCTCTGGGTCTGGAACGGGCCCTCACAGAGGCTGAGCCTCTACTTATCCATAAGAGGATAAGCAAGTTCAGCCGAGGAAGTGAGAAGCCCACGCCATTCAGACGTGGGTAGTTCACCCTTCAACCCATAATACTTTTCTGACTTGAGATGCTTGAAGCTCTTTAAAGAGCTGATGAAGGGTTGGAGCGGGTTCACCCTGACAGGGGATGAGGCTGATGAGGGTTCCAATGAACTCAAGATAAGCCCAAGGCTAATGAGTCCCAAGAACTACATACGTCTACAAAAGACTATGTAGCTCAGAACCCTTTCCATCCCTTACAGATTAGGTATATCTCGGAGCTGCTATCTCTCGAGGCTTTTGGCTTGTAGAGGACAACGAACTGGAACTTCTCCCGGATGTCCTTCAGGAACCTGTTGAATTCGCTCCCCATAATTAACTTGATCACCATTTTGCCACCAGGTCGCATCAAAGATTCAGCCAAACTTACAGCTGATCTTGTCAGGGAGATCTGCCTAGCATGATCTAGATCGTGAATTCCTGAGAACTTTGGTGCAAGATCAGAGAGTACAACATCCACTGGCCTTCCAGCTGTTTCGAGTATCCGTGTGGCTGTTGAGGGGTCACATATATCGCCCTTTATTATGTGAACGTTTGCAAAAGGTAGGGGGCTCATCTCACTTATGTCTACACCTATAATTTTCCCATGAGGACCAACAAACTCTCGGGCTACTTGGATCCATCCTCCTGGCGCTGCCCCAAGATCTACGACGCAGTCGCCCTGTTTAAATATACTAAAACGTCTTGCCAGCTCCAGAAGTTTGAGGGCAGAACGGGATCTGAGTCCCCTCCTCTTGGCCTCCCGATAGTAGAAGTCGCCAAGAACCTGCCTCTTAGTGGGCACTCTTTATCGCCCCGCTCGCTAAGAGGCGCTGGTACTCAAGCTTTATTGCGGCGGTGAGCTTCTCACAAGTCTCTGGTGAGATTGGTTGTCCCCTCCCGCACCTTTCCAAGTCAGGGCAGACAGTACATGAGGCCCAGTTCACATCGCTGAGGTCGACCTTATGTGAGCGCTTGAGAAGGAGCACTTTGTAAGTCCTCTTGCCTCCATCCTGATATTGCTCCCTCTTGATCACTCCACGCTTCTCTAGCTTCACCAAGGCCCTTACGAGGGCCTTCCCGTCAATGCCAAGAGATTTTGAGAGAGTACTCTGGAGCACACAGTTGTTTTCTGAGTTCTTAAGCAAACCCAGTATTCTCTCCTCTAGGGACTCTGGCAATTGTAAGGCACTCTCAGAAGTATTAGAAAAATTAAGAAACTATAAATGTATCTCTAAATCTAGCCTCTCTAGGAGCTCTTTGTACCTGTTTCTCACAGTTACCTCTGTAACACCAGCCGCGTTTGCTATGTCCCGTTGGGTTCTCTTCCGATCCATCAGAATGCTGGCAATGTATACCGCGGCAGCCGCCACTCCAGTCGGACCCCTCCCAGAGGTGAGACCCTCGCTCCCGGCAAATTTTATTATTTCTATCGACTTCTTCTGAACTAGTCCATCGAGATCGAGCTTTGCTATAAGACGCGGTACGTAGTTAACAGGATCTGTGGGAAGCACCTTCAACGTGAGCTCGTTAGATATGAAGCGATAGCTCCTCGCGATCTCTTTTTTGTTCGCTCTAGCAACGCTTGCGACCTCGTCGAGTGTTAGAGGAATGTTGTATTTCCTGCAGGCTGCATATAGAGCAGCGCCAGTCATGCTCTCTATGGATCTGCCGCGTATGAGCTGGCTCTCAACAGCCTTCCTGTAAAGGAGTGCTGAGGCCTCGCGTATATTCCTCGAGAGTCCGATCTGCGAAGCCATACGCTCAAGCTCAGATAGTGCAAACGCCAAATTTCTCTCGGAAGCATCAGAAACTCTAATTCGCCTCTGCCATTTTCTGAGACGATAGATCTGGGCCCTCTTCTTCGAGGTTAGGGATTTACCGTAGCTGTCCTTGTCCCTCCAGTCGATCATTGTAGAGAGTCCCTTGTCATGGATTGTGAGTGTAATGGGGGCACCTGCTCTGGAACGCTTATCTCTCTGATCGCTGTCGAAAGCGCGCCATTCTGGTCCAGGATCAAGGATCTTGTCACTTATAACAAGACCGCATAGGGTGCATGTCACTTCGGCTCTTTCATAATCCCTCACTAAGGACTTACCACCACATTCAGGACAAATCAATTCTTCAAGATTTTCATAAGATCCTACAGGGTCACCTTGCATAATTTTTAATCCTCCTTATCCTATAATATTCCTCCTTCTCGTAGACCTCGGAACCTATGACCCTTTCTGGAGCAATATTTTTATCAGGTTTAACTGAGGCATATGGAGAGGAAACTGGTCCAAAGACGTCTATAACAACACCCACGGGAGCCCCATCCCTAAGGAATAGGTGAGAGCCGATCTTTGGCGGGGTCAAGACTCTGACTGTCAAGAGCCTGCTTTTAGAAAAACCAAGTATTGACCCCACAGCCTTCAAGAAATCATCTCCGTCGAAACAATCCACAATAGATGAACAAAGGGATCAATATATTCTTTGCTGAGGATATTAGTAGGTATATTACATAATTTTAATGGTTTGAATCAAATTCAAGGACACTGATCATGAAAAAATTCGTTTATTTGTGCTGTTGGCGGAGCTGAATTGTATAGTTTGGTCTTTTTAGAAAGGATTTGAAAATCGTCCTTGATGCTTTTCCTGAGATCATTTGGGTTTTATTTTTATTAATGAAGATCTCTTGAGCAGGGCTTTGGCTATTTCCATGACTAGTTCGTTTTTCTTTTTTGTTTTTCTTATAAGAACCCTTCCCGTCCCCTCCCAGTGAGACCTAGGCAATCGCTTGCCCTTTTCCAATATTGGATCGAGTCCAAGCTCCTTGCAGACCTCAAATATCAACTCAATGGAAGGAGATTCCACTGCGAGCTTTTTAGGAACTTTTCTCCCCTCGAGACGAGTTCGCTTGGAGTCGAAATAAGCAGGCCATATGACTGCGTAGTCTCTTTCTCTGTTCATGTCCTGCACCTGTTGAATATCATTTAGAATTAATATATGTAATGTGATAAATATTTATATGAAATTTTGGATTCTTTAACCAAGATGGTTGGGGATGCATGAGCTCTCACTAGCTACGAGTGTAGTGGATTATCTGGAGGACCTGAGCAGGGAGCAAGGGCTAAAGAAGATTGACGCGGTTTACATAGATATCGGTAGCATGACGCACGTGGATCCTGCGCAGTTCAGGTTTTCCTTCAAGCTTGTCTGTAAAGGAACCGTCGCAGAGGGTTGTAGATTATACATTAGAAAGAGGAGTCCCATTCTCAAATGTGAGGGTTGTAAAAAAGAGGTAAGGATTAACATAAAGGATCTAGGCTCTATGTCTTTTAAATGCCCATCTTGTGGAGGCAACCTGAAGATAGAGAGAGGAAGAGAGCTACTCCTCAAAAGGGTTAAGGGTAGCCGATGATTCCTTTTCTAATGGAAATGTGGATTTCTTTATTTGAGCAATACTGCATTAAGGAGACCGTGCTGTCCAGGTCTCGATGTGATCCTTGCGTCACCAAGTTCGGTCTCAACTATTGCGCCCTTTGTAATGATTCCCCTTCTGGCATAATCTACGTTTGAGGGATTGTCTTTTACCTTGATGATCCGGGACTTCTTAGTTGTGTGGGTTTTGGGGTCTGTTACGTTTACAAACATGGCCTCCTCAAGCTTTACCTTCTTATTCCCACCGTACCCCCGCACTATATCCCTGCTCTCACTCTCAGAGGCTAGAGAAGTCTCTACTGGAGGAGAGCCGAGTTCATATCTACGCTTCTTCCTGCTGATCCTGAACCTTCCACCCGTGGGTTTCTTGTTATCGCGTCCTTGGTAATAGCTCATCCAGATCCCTCAAAGAACACGGTAGATAAAGTAAATACAAATATAAGTTTTTTGAATCTCTTTGAGAAAGGGACAAAATATGGAGGGCAGGATTCAGCTGAGCCATGGTGCAGGCGGCACCATAATGAATGAACTGATAAAGAGCCTCATATTGGGCAATATAAAGAGGGGGAAAGTTGAGGGTGGTATTGGGCTAGACGAGTTCGACGACGGGGCCACTTTGCCTTTCAATGGAAAAGAGATAGTGATCTCCTCCGATGCCCATACGGTCAGCCCGATATTCTTCCCAGGTGGAGACATAGGCAGACTTTCGGTGTGTGGAACGGTAAATGACCTTGCAATGATGGGAGCAAGACCGCTTGCACTCACAGATACTGTTGTGGTTGAGGAGGGTTTTCCGTTGCAAGACCTGGAGAGGATCTTTAGGTCCATGAATGAAACAATAGAAGAGGTTGGGATGGCGCTGATACATGGAGATTTCAAAGTAATGCCAAAGGGTAAGTTGGATGGGCTCATCATCTCGACTGCAGGTATAGGTGTGGTTGAAAAGGGAAAGGCAATCTTGGACTCTGGACTCAAAGAGGGGGACAGGATAATAGTTACTGGACCGATAGGGGATCATGGGATTGTCATCGCATCTCTGAGGGAGGGTATAGAGTTCAAGACGAGCTTGGTTTCTGATGTCGCCCCACTCTGGAACTTGATGAGTAAGGCGATCAGCGCCGGAGAGATTACGGCTGCAAAAGACCCAACGAGGGGAGGAGTCGCGATGGCCTTAAACGAGATGGCAAACAGGTCAAATGTGAGCATATGGATAAAAGAGGAGAAGATACCGATTCGAGAGGAGGTCAGAGGAGCCTGCGAGATGCTTGGCTTAGACCCTCTTGAACTTGTCTGCGAAGGCAGGGCAATAATTGGAGTGAGGGAAAGGGATGCAGAGAGCGTTCTTGAGGCGATCCGCTCGACGGATGAGGGGAAGGAAGCTGAGATCATAGGCTACGTCAAGAGAGACCGACCAGGTTATGTGATAATGGAGACGGTAGTGGGTGGGAAGAGAGTGATAAACCCGCCGCTTGGGGAGCCCACACCAAGGATTTGCTGAGACTGCTGCAAAGGTTATCCTCGCCACATCAGCGCCTCAAGCCTCTCTAGACCGGCGGACAAAAGCTGAAGATTATGGGTTATTCACACTTTTTGTAAAGGTTTTCATTGAGTCTTGGGATGAGGGCCATCAATACCGCAAGCTCGGTCAGGGCTGTCCTGTTGAGGGTGCCTTTCGAAAAGTAGCCTATCGCTCCCTGCTTATGTCCCAATAATGGCTCCCCTGTCAACTCGGCCATGACGCTGTTCACCTCGATCCGCTCATTCAGGACTCTCCTTACCAAAAATTGAGGGTACTCGAAAGAAGGGCCGCCCCCGAGCGTCACCCACCCAGATCTATCAGCAATAGCAGCAAATTGCTGATCCATGTATCCGGAGATCGTCTTTGGTATGGGAATGATGCCAGCTTCTATTCCAACCCCTAGTTCAGCGTTAGGGACGGATTCCAAAGCGCCCATAGCCCTGGAAATGGCGCCCTCTATCGTTGTCTCTAGTCCTATTGGCTGTGGCGGCGCCTTTGAACGAACCTGTTTCATTACGACGGCAACGTCAAAAAACCTCGAGAGTACATTCTCAACGGCTCTCACTTTAACTGGATTCGAGGTTCCGACCGCGACGATCATAAGACATTCACCAAAATAGTATATAGGAGGTCTGAAGTGACCTCCTCCCCGC
>JBMFMY010000084.1:0-5718 GCA_049970435.1 Candidatus Methanomethylicaceae archaeon | reverse complement strand
GAGTAGGCTTTTAAACTATGGTAGAAGATGGGCTGCTGAAACAGCATTCTCAGCATTCAAACGCGAGTACGGGGAATACTATGGCTAAAAACATAGACAACATAAAGAACTCACAGCAAAAGCATACATATGCAACACCCCAATAAACCTATAATGCCGAAAACGGGGAGAAAGACCAAAAAAGAGGAGACACTCAAGAATTAAGCCACAAAGCACTTGCGATCAAATTTATGCAACTACCTCTCCACTCTGTGTGTTCCTTAACAATCTCCTCGATGGTCCTGATCTCTTTCACGCTCAATAAACTCACCTTAAACCCTTTGAGATTGATAAAAGCCTCTAAAAAAAATTTCTATTCACTTTTAAAGGTGGGAAGCAATGCCAAAGGGGGCGAGATACTGCAACCCATTGCATAATTTAAAGGTGTCATTTTTCCTGCTGTTCGAATATTATGGCTCGTTAAAATAACAGTTGTCTTTCAAATAGCAAAAGTGTCTCCCAAAGAAGGAGCATGTGCCTCAAGACCCGTCTCCTGCTTTATGCTCTCTGCAAAACTTGTGCACGAGATAGGTTCTCCGTGAACGCACAGTATCTTAGGGTTACCCTTGAGCGACTTCACAACCTTCATCAGTTCGGTCTTGCCACAATGCGATGAGAAGTCTATCCATTCCACCCTACACTTGACCTTTTTTCTCTCACCGGGCGGTCCGTACACCCCTTCATCCAGCAACAGTCTCCCAGGAGTTCCAGGTATCTGGAAGGATACTAGCACAACACAGTCCTGCGGTTTGTTTCTAATCTTATCCATATAATACACCGACGCTCCACCCGTCAACATACCTGACGAGGTTATCACCACTCCAGGCTTGTTGAGTACTTTGTTCCTGTCTTTTTGCCCTGCTACCCATTTGATCCTCGACATCGCCTTTCTCAGCAGTTTAGGATCCCTCAAGGTCTCAGGAGAGCTTGCTATGAGCCTCGTAGCAACTCTGCTCATACCGTCTATCGCAACATCATACTTGAAATTGTATTTCTGCAAAACGCACAAGATCTCTTGGGATCTGCCCACAGAGAAGGCAGGAATCAAGGCGATTCCGCCGCCCTCAACGACATCATTTAAAACCTCTATCAGCCTCTTTTCGCTCTCCTCCCTAGGAGGATGGTCCACCGTTGCATATGTACTCTCGATTATAGCGAAGTCGATTTCACTCTCTGGGATCACCCCTGCCTTCAGCAGTGCTGTGTCGATTGTATTGAGGTCTCCAGAGTACCAAACCCTCTTCCCTTCAAGGTTAAGAAGTACATTTATGCTCCCAGGGATGTGCCCCGAGTTGTAAAACTCTACATCTGCCTTCCCTATCCTCGCATGATTCCCAATATTTTCAGCCTTTTCTATCATCGTTCTGAGCTCAAGTGCCTCATAAGGCAAGAAATATGACGAAAGGTGAAGGAGATCCTTTATCAGGATGTCCGTCAGCTCCTTCGTTGTCTTTGTCATGTAAACGGTCGGATTTTCAGTTACATAGAATATAGGGGCTCCGCCAGAGTGATCAAGATGTGCATGTGTGATGACCACACCATCCAGATCCTTGGCATGAGTAGAGAGGGGGAAAGTGGGTCTATCTTCTTTGATCATGACCCCGTAGTCCAAAACAAGCTTTGTGCCGTCTCCCCTGATCTCAAATCCCGATCTACCGACCTCTCTTCCACCACCAAAAACTGTAATCTTCAAACGTCAATCCTCCGAATTTTACATAAAGAAGTAGTTCCTTCTACTTAAGGATATTTAACTCTATCTATTTAGAAGACTGTTATTGTAACTTAAGTCCAGTATGCTACCTGAAATTAAAAATTAGTCAATTTTCTGTACAAGCTTTCTAACGTAATGCGCGGCTCACATTTATTAGTCCGTTATAAATACCAGAATTGGAGTGATTCAAAATGTCAATAGATTTCTACGTGAAGAAGGTCCCCCTCAAGAACTCTATATTGATAACTGGTTTTCATGGGTTGGGGGCTACTGGTTACATCACGGTCAAACACGCTGTAACCTCCCTCAATGCAGAGTTGATAGGCTACATTGACAGCGAAAGGATTCCCCCATTCGTATCGATGGACGGTGATCGTTTGTCTCTTCCGTTTGAGATTTACAAATATGATAAGTATGTTTTTGTGCTGACTAATGTTCCGCCTCACACAAAGGAGAGACAGATCTTCTCCAAATCTCTAGCGGAGTGGGCCATCAAGGAACACTTCAGCGCATCTTACTTGATAGGTGGGCTCGATAACAGACTTAGGCCCTCTGAAAACGAGAAGATAAGGTGTGCCGTCACTAAAAGTTTCAAGGGCCTGAATGAGCTGGGTGCCCCTCTTCTTGAGAAGGGGCTGTTTGTGGTCGGGCCCTTGGCTATAATGTTAGCCCACTTCGAGATCAACAACTTCCCTGCCATTGCGCTCCTCCCATACGCCAACCCTACCCGCCCGGATCCCATGGCCGCTGCAGTTGCCATAGAATACATCAACAAACTCACTAACCTGACAATAGATGCCTCTCAGCTGATCAGCGATGCCCGAAGGATCGAGGCTGAGATACAGGAGTTGTTGAAACAACGGCAAGAGCGCGTTAAGACCGACCATAGAACCCTCTACATCTAAACTTTTTAAATCCCGCGCATCCCTGCTTTTTTTCTTATTACCATTCTTCCACCTTTCTTCAGAGCATTTAGTACTCCTTCAACTGTTTTTTCACAGTCCAACAAATTTACAACGCTGCCTATCTCTCCCTTCTCATGGGCATCGCTGCCCCCTACCGCAGTTAGGCCCAACGCATTAGCGAAATCTCTCGCCTCCCTGTTGGCCTCCACTGTACATCTACCGTTGAAGACCTCTACCATGTCAACCCCCAGTTTCTCGCACAGGCTCCCAACAGACCTCCGAGACCCGTCAAAGGGATGAGGCGCCAACACGATCCCGCCCGCTCTGTGAACACTCTGGATCAGCATTGTTGGATCACGGAATACAGGGGGATCCTCTAGACCCAAAACTATTAGATCTCCTGCCTCTGTTGAGACCTCAATTCCCGGAATTATCAAGAGATCTCTGAAGGCACTGGTGTGTTTTATTCGCCTGTAGCCTTCCATCGTGTCATGGTCGGTAATGGCTATCACATTTATGCCTGCCGCCATAAGCCCCCCTAGCAACTGATTTGGTGTAATCGAACTGTCCGGCGAACTATTTGTGTGGATGTGAGGATCGAAAACAATCCTCATGATCTCATCCCCAAATACTCCATTTTCAAATCATGCACTTAGCAAAATTGAGCTGCCTCTGAGTTATCTGGCAGAGAAGATATGGGATGTAAGCGGCTTATCTCTCCGAAATTTTGGCACCAAAGAAACCACCGCCCTATGACCCTAAAGACCTTCCTCAATTGGTAGCCCCCAAAAATTTCGACAGGGTATGGAGATCTTCTATGGACTGTATCTTTCTTGCCCCCTTGACATCTTCTCCCAAAATGAAGACCTCCTTGTAACTCTTTGATGCTACGAACCTCTCCACAATTTCCTTCCAGCACCTTCCCAAACCAATAGCACTCTCAAACTGGGAGAGCGGGAAAGTCTCGGAAAGCTCAGACGGGACAACGCCAAAAGGATCTCCATAGAAGCAAACGTGCACATTCTCCCTCTTACCAATGATCCTGTTCGCAAGCTTAAAAATCTTGGACTTAGTGAAGGGCTTTTCATTTGGCATTGGAAGGAGCAGCAGGATATCTTTTCCCTGAGGCCTGCTGTACCTATTGAAGATCCTTTCCCTATATCTAAAGACCTCTGGTCTCAGCATCGAGACCTCGTCATAAAAGAATATCCCGCTCAACTTTTTATTGATCACTGGATCGTTGCGCTCCAAGTACTCTTGGTAATTTGATAGCCTCTTGATTCCCTCGTAGAGCTTTGGATGGGTTCTGCACCTACTCTCAACGAGCTCCCACAGGGATCCTTCTCTTATCGCCTCCCTTATAATCTTCAGCTCCTCCGCCACAACGTAAAGGTTATGCCTTGCCAAGAGTCCTTCCCGTTCTTCTTTATCCATCTCAACCAAGTCCTCAACATTCCTCTTAACACAAATGGGGCATCTGCACGGTAACTCCTCCAAGTCGCTGAGCCTCAAGGTCCCAGTCTGTGTCATATACCTGCCATCCTTCGCGAACAGGGCATATGCGGCAGAATCGAAGAGATCGCACCCCAACGCGACTGCCATGGAAAGCATCATCGGATGTCCTGCCCCGAAGAGGTGGAGCGGTCTCTCTGGTGGCAGCACCTTCTTGGCAGTTAGTATCATGTCTACAAGGGTCGCGTAATCATATTCCTCCATTATCTGGGTAGGGCTTCCGAGGGGATGTATGTGGAAGTCCAGCTCTCCCATGGTCTTTGCGCAGCTCTCCAAAAGGTCCAAAAACCTGCCCCCCTGAATCGGGCCAGCCCAGAGCATGGACTCGTCCTCCCTCAAAGATATGCTCTCTTTGGCCCTGCGTATGGTCTCCTTCACGGTGTATTCTGCCTCTTCCCTTGTGGCGAACCCCCCCGTGGGTATGTCAAGTATCACCCCAATATCGCTACCTATCTCTTCCTGGAACCTAACGATCTCTTCTGGGGTGGTGTCGATCCCACCATAGATCAATAACTGATAAGCCCCAGAATCTGTCATTATTGCGCCATCAAAACCAGTTATCTCATGGACATCTTTTGCATCCTTCCCATAATGCTTTAATATGATGTACGCATTGGTAATTATAAGTTTAAATCCGAACTCTTCCCTCAGCTCTGTAGGCTTAATGGTGTTCTTCACAGGATTGACAACCGGCATCAATGTAGGGGTCTCTAAAACACCTCTTCTAGTTCTCAGTAATCCGATCCTTCCCCCTAGATCCCTTTCCTTCACTTCAAAACACATGACGATTCAAACCCCGCGGAAAATAAAAAAAGAGAGCTTATGCGCTTTTCTGCTCGATAACATACTGATCATATACTTTCTTAACCCTTTCAAACATAGGGCCGGTACCTTCAACACCCTCTGCGGTCACCCTAATTCTGTCCATGACTGTTATAAACCCTGCATCTTCATAGTACTTGACCATGTTGGGGAAGAGTTTAGCGAGCCTCTCCGACAAACCTCTGAGATCAAAGGGCTTCTCCTTAAGTAGAATCTCCGATATGGAATCCCCGCGGATAATCGCCCTGGGATACTTTTCACCGCTAAAAGAAGCATCTTCAAGACAAACACTCAATGTAGTGGGATCAAACCCAAGGAGTTTACCCTCATACACTACTCCTCTGGTGGTCACGATCTTCACATTCTTATCCACGAACCCTCCTAATTCGCTAATGTATCTCCGGCCACTCGGTGCAGATATACTCACTGCAAATCACCCTTAACAACTCTTAAAACAATTACTATTATAAAAATATATTATAAAAGTGGCTCAGAAACTTCCTTCAAATGTCAGGCGGCATCATTTTTCGTGATCAAAAATTGAAACATTCAATTTCGATCCGTTCTGTCTGAGCGTTAACTTGCGTTACGCCCTTCATCCCTCCTCCCTCCTTTCATGGGAAGGCTTTCGCCGTGAACGGTTGAAGCCGGCACATTTCTCTGGTGTTCTTGGAGGAGGTTTAGCACCGCTATCTTGTCCCTGTCCCCCTCCAGCCCGCATTCTGGACA
>JBMFMY010000083.1:0-5782 GCA_049970435.1 Candidatus Methanomethylicaceae archaeon | reverse complement strand
GCCTAACTCGAGCCTGCTGTAGGCTCTGCCACCTAAGTCTATCACTGCCCTGGCAAGGGAATCGTCCATCGGCACATAGGCATATCCAAACCTGGCAATGCCCTTCTTTTCTCCGAGGGCCGACTGAACCGCCTTTCCTATGGCTATTGCCAGATCCTCTATAATGTGGTGCTTCAGATCTCCCTCGGCCCCTACCTTTATGTTCATGCCGCTGTGCTTGGCCAGAGTCCTCAACATGTGATCCATGAAGTTTGTGCCCGATGAACCCTCAAAACTTCCGGTTCCATCTAGCTCAGTTTCGACATGTATTTTAACCTCGGCAGTCTCCCTCCTGTGCTCACCCCTTCTAACTTTCATTCAAGCACCTCCCAAAACCCTCTTCAAGGCCTCTACAAATTTCAGATTATCCTCTCTCCTCCCTACAGTTACCCTGAAGCAGTTGTTCAGCAACGGCAGTTCGCCCCTGTCCCTGACATCTATCCCCTCCTTCCTCAAGGACCTGCAGACCTCTGAAGATGGAAATGCGGGGTCTATTAACCTTACAAGAATGAAGTTTGCACTGGAAGGGTAGACCCTCAGCCCGCCGATCATCTCAAGCTCCGCCATGAGGTACTCCTTCTCCTCGATAACCATCCTTATGAAAGCCTCATAAACTCTCTTATTCCTCAAAACCAGTCTGCATGCCTCTTGAGCCACCGCATTCACGCTGAAGGGACTCTGTGCCGAGCGCAACCATTCTATTAGTTCGCTGTTCCCCACCCCGTATCCAACCCTCAAGCCTGCAAGGCCGAAGGCCTTTGAGAATGTTCTGAGCACCAGCAGATTCTGGTACTTGGGCGCCTCCAATGTGAGACTGTACGGAGCAAAGTCTACGTAAGCCTCGTCTAGAACGACGAGACCCCCAAAACCTTTTACTACTCTCAATACTTCTTCTCTCTGGTACTGTCTCCCAGTTGGGTTGTTCGGAGAGCATATGAATATGGCCTTGGTCTTCTCACTCACGGCTGAAAGTATGGTCTCGGCAGAGATCTCGAAATTCTCATCCGTGAGCACACTCCTCACAACCCCTCCAGCTAATCCCACATAGAACTTGTACATCTCGAACGTTGGATCGACGACCAGAGCCTCCCCCCTTCCCACGAAAACTTTCGAGACTAGATCCAGGATCTCATCTGAGCCGTTGCCAACGATCAGCTCATCCTCCCAAATACCAAGCTCCTCAGAAATCGCCTCAAGAGCCCTTCCACCCTTTGTGGGCGGATACTTTCTCACATCGACAGCCTGTGAAGCCTCCATCAGGATTGTGTGCGAGAAGAACTTGTCCACGAGGAAGTTCTCGTTGAGACTCATCCTCAGACATTCTCCTGAGAGAGTATCGTAGACTTTTTTAGCTTTTTTATCCTTCAGAATTTCCCTGACTCTCTCATCTATAAGATCCTCAATCCTCATCTGTATCCCATCCTCAACTCTATGGATCTTGCGTGGTATACCATTCTCTCTGCCTTGGCGAGTGTCCTGCCATCCACACCTATCCTGCCCAGACCCTCTTTGGTGCATTTGACGACCTCGCTTACTTTTAGGAAGTCTCTAACCGATAGAGGCGAAGCCCTCTTGGCCCAACCCATCGTGGGCAAAACATGGTTTGTTCCTGCTGTGTAGTCCCCTAGTGCTACCGGAGAGTACTCACCAAGGAATATCGCGCCTGCGTTCTCCACACCATCCAACATACCTTCAGCATCCTCGCACACGAGCTCCAGGTGCTCAGGGGCGATCTCGTTTATTAACTTCAGAGCCTCACCCCTGTCTTTAACCAAAACGATACAAGCATTTGAGAGGCTAACCTCCAAGATCTCCTCCTTCTCTGGCTCAGCTCTGATCTTCTCTATGAATTCTTCAACCAGATTGGCAACTTCGCTTCTTGGTGTGATCAGTATAACTTTAGCCCTTGGATCGTGCTCTGCTTGGGCCAAAAGATCTGCGGCGATCCATTCGCAGATCTTAGGATCTATCACATCAGCGTAAACCACAAGCTCACTTGGACCCGCTGGCATGTCCACCGCAACGTCCCAGCTCACCAGCATCTTCGCCGCGGTCACGTAGATGTTGCCGGGTCCCGCTATCTTCTCAACCCTTTTGACTGTGTCAGTTCCATAGGCCATGGCCGCGATAGCTTGAGGTCCGCCAACCCTGTAGACTTCGTCGGCACTTGTAATGTACGACGCCGCCAATATGGTCTCTGGCACCCTTCCTCCACTCTTTGGTGGGGTGAAGACTGCACATCTCTTGACTCCCGCTATCTTTGCTGGAATTACCGTCATGAGGACTGTTGAGAAGTAAGGAGCCCTTCCTCCAGGTATGTAGACCCCTACGGAGCCTAGAGGAGCAAATTTCACCCCCACCCAGACGCCGGGCGCGGTCTCCATCATGAAGGGCTTGGGGATCTGCCTTTCCTGAAACCTTTTTATCCTGTCGGCAGAATTTGACATTCCCAATTTGATCTCGTCAGTCACAGACTCGAAGGCCGACCTAAGATCCTGAGGGTCAACCCTGATCTCTTGAGCTGAGATCTTGACACCATCAAACCTCTCAGTGTATTCCAAGAGCGCGGGGTCACCCCTACTCTTCACGTCGCTTACTATCTTTCTAACACTATCCATGACCTGCTCCGGTATGCCCTCAGATCTCCAAAGCCTGAATTCCTCACACTTCAATAACTTCATAAACTTCTCACCAGAAGGTCCTCTATCATCTTGATGCGGTCCCTTTTTGTCTTATACGCCACCTTGTTACATATGAGTTCAGCAGTGGATTTCAGTATGACTCCTATTGCCCTGAGCCCGTTTCTCTCAAGGGTCTTGCCCGTGCTTGAGAGGTCCACAACGCAGTCTGCGAGTCCAAGTATTGGTGCTATCTCAACAGCCCCCCTCAAAGTTATAACCTCCACTTGTATCCCAAGCTCATTAAAGAACCGCCTCGCTAGGTTTGGAAATTCTGTTGCTACCCTCGTGCCCTGTGGAAGTTCACAAGGTTCTCTGTAAGGGCTCTCGGATTTTACTGCGACAACAAGGTTACACTCACCGAACTTCATATCCGCGAGCTCGTATACCTCGAGCCCGCTCTCTGCCACGACATCTCTCCCAGTTATCCCCATATCTGCTATGCCATAGTACACATATATGGGAATGTCCGCAGCCCGAATGGAGAGGAGCTGGAGCCCGTCCATTGTGGTGTTGGTGAGGTATACTCTGTCCTCGTCCAGAGGTCTTATGTTCGCCCTCTCTAAAACTTCCAGCACAGGAGCTCTGAGGCGCCCCTTATTCGGCACAGCCAGTATGAGCCCCTTCATAGGAGCCCCTCCAGAACTCTACTTGTCTTCAAATCGAGCACCTCATCCTTGACCAAAATGCCCTCCCTCTCCCCCCTATATTTAGAGACGATGCAAGCCTTGCCTCTACTCCTAAGGCTCTTTGCCACGGATATGGCCTTCTCTCTAAAACCTTCGGCATAATACACTGGCAGAGGTGGCTCTGTCAAGCTTCCGCCATCAACGGACCTGACGAGCAGATCTAAGCTGACGGCAAAACCTGTAGCACTCAAATCCAGCCCGAATTCCTTCATCATCGCATCATACCTCCCTCCCCCTCCTATAGGTATGCCTATGTCCTCAACGAAGATCTCGAATACAATGCCGTTGTAGTACTTCATCTCCCTCAGGGTGCTGAGGTCAACCCTGACATTGTTTTGGTATCCATAGGCTTTAATCACATCGAAAAGCTCCTCAACGTACTCCAAATCTGCTTCTAGACCTCTGACTCCTCTCTCCACAAGCCCCCTAAGCACATCAGGTCCACCGCGCTCTTCCATCATATATGCGAAGGTTTCTATCGCCATCTCGTCTGCAGTAACCTCCCTCAGCTCACTAATGGATTTAGCTGAGACTGCTCTCTTCAACCCCTCAAAATTGGTGATCTTGAAGTGTTCAGCAGTTTTTCTGAAGACTGGGACGCTGCCCACGTCGACTTTCGCACCGACCATGCCCGCTCTCTCAAGACAGTCCAACGCTAGTGCGATAACCTCGCCGTCCGCCTCCACACCGTCCTCTCCAATGAGCTCAGCCCCTGCCTGCCAGAACTCCCTCTGTGAGTGCGTCTTTGGACTGAGAAACCTTATACAATTCTCAATGTAGAACAACCTGCGTTCATTGCAGGCTCTCGAGGCGAGCATTCTCGCTATCTGTGTTGTGACCTCTCCCCTTAGGGAAAGTAACTTTCCATCCCAGTCCTGAAATTTGAATATGGAGTCTGAAAAGGGCTCACCTGCCCCCCAGCGGATTATGTCAAAATATTCTATCGTTGAGGTTCTAACTTCTCTGTAGCCCCAAAGCTCAAAAGTCCGCCTGAATTTCTCCTCTATATATCTGTACCTTTCAACCTCATCTGGGGAGAGATCCCTGAATCCTTTTGGCGTCTGGTATCGCGTGAACTAAATTCCTCCTGTCCACATTTCTCCCCTCTCCCATGGCATGTATATCCGCATATTTAAATATTTCCCACATAATTCCCACTTCAAACAAAATAGAATAAATAATCTAAAAATCCTCATATAATCCTTTTAAACTCTGCAGGCCAAGCAGAGTCGGGCGATAGCATGCGTCAAGCTACCAGCTGTCTCGTCGGCTCTTGCAAAGATGTGATTTCGGCATATTCCGAGTTGCAGGAAAACCTCAAAGGCTTGAAGCGCCTAGTGGGTAAGCCAGGTCAGAGGAGGTCATATGAGAGATTAAAGGAGATTGGATTGGCTCTGATACTTACGCCCACCCCAGAGCCATTCAGTGATGTAATTGGTGCCTCGATTTTGGCATTCGCCAAATATCTAGAGCGGCGCTCACCTCCTCTGACCTTGAGCGATCTCAGAGATGAGCTTCAGAAGACCTTAAGAAACCTCCACCTTTAATCTGGCTTTTTATGCCTCTTCGGGTGGGACTATCGCACTGTTGCCGGCCTCATCATCGATTATTATCCTGAACTGAATCTTACCATCCATAGCGAGCTTTATCCTCTCAAGCGCCCTCTTTGCGCGCTCCCTCACATTCCCCTCGGATCCCCTGTACAGCTGTTCGGCTATTGCGAGGAATCTATCCAAGACCCCTTCAATATTAGTTATGAAAGCCTCAGATCTGGGACCAGGCCTCAATTCAAGCCCTAACTCTGGGATCAAAATTGTGGATGTGGTAGATCTTATCACTCTCGCAGAGAGATCCCTAACACTCCTGACGCTGTACTCTATCTTTGACGGACCTCTGTACTCTAGAGCCAATGTGTCAAAGACTCTGTATCCACAACGTGAGCAGAGCATCGAGAGTATCAACATATTACCAAAACATGGTACCTTGACATATGCTTCCTTCACATCCAAGGACTCCTCCCCACAGCTCGCGCATACCGCCTTGTATACGATCTCCCTCCTCTCTTCGGGACTTTCTGGAATCATAACCTCAAAAAAGTGTGATCTGGTTTATTTCTTTTGTTTTCAATTTTGTGCATTTGAGCCGTAGAAAGTGGAAAATGAGTCATCAAATGTGCTGAACTTGAGTAATACCTTTAACTTGGCTTGAGGTATATATATTCTCTAAGGATACTCTTGTTGAGGGGACTCTTATCAAGAGGTCATCGATACCACCGCAAGAAGACTCCCGACTTTAGTCCTGGAGAGGAATTGCGGTATAAGTTTAAATACTTAAACTTACATATATGCTTTTTAGAATGGAGCTCTCTAAGACTGT
>JBMFMY010000082.1:0-5844 GCA_049970435.1 Candidatus Methanomethylicaceae archaeon | reverse complement strand
AGGCCCAGCCGTCAGGCCTCTTATCACCAGCGCACAGGCGCCTTAGGGGTGGCCCCTCCCCGCATCTGTGAAGATATACCGTAAGAAGAGATTTATATATTTAGGCTATCATCCCCACCCTTACGGAAGGGGGCTTCCCGCCGATAAAGTTAAAAATTCTGGAGGGATTTGATGAAGATTAATGTCGACATAGTAGTAATGGACTATGACAGAACAGTTGCCAACGAAGATTTGGGGTTTAAAATCGACGAAGAGGTTAAGAAGATACTTCTCAGGATTCCACAAAGGACAATCCTTGCCACTGGGAGGATCTTTGAGGATATACCTGACAGAGATGTTGTGAGACTTTTTGATGTTCTCGTGGTTGAGAATGGCACCATACTCATCTTAGATGATGGAAAGAAGAGGGAGGTTTTGGTGGGAGAGGCATGGCTGGAGAAAAAGAGGAGGGTTTTGGAAGCACTTCGAGAGGAGGGCATCGATTTTAATCATGGGGAGGTTATCATATTTGGGGACAGGAGGGATTCAAAAGTTTTGGAAAATGCTCTCAGAAAACACGACCTTTTGAAGGAGGTTTTCATAGATTTCAACAAGGACGGTTACATGATCCTCCCATTAGGATGGAACAAGGGTAAAGGTGTAAAGTTTGCGGTCGATAAATTGGGTGGCGGAAGGGTGATGTGTATTGGAGATGAGTTTAATGATATACCTTTATTTGAAGGAGCAAATATTAGAGTGGCTGTTGGTAACGCCGTGCCGGAACTTAAGAAGATGGCAGACATAGTGTGTGATGAGGACAACGGGAGAGGTGTAATAGAGGTGTTGACGAATCTTGTGGGGGTAGAATAGTGGTTACAGATTCGCGAATACCAGGATTTTACAAAATGTCCATAGAGGAAAGAAGAAGGGTTTTGATGGAAAAAGCAGGGCTCTCTGAGGAAGATCTGAAGGTTTTGGACTGTGGACTTGAGATCTCAACTGCAGATAAAATGATTGAGAATGTAGTTGGAACTATCCAAGTCCCACTGGGAATCGCCACTTACTTTAAGATAAATGGAAAGGACTTTTTGATCCCTATGGCAACCGAAGAGCCTTCCGTTGTGGCAGCAGCAAGTTACGCAGCGAAGCTCGCACTCCCAGACGGCTTCACAAGCGAGAGTACACCACCCGTAATGAGAGGGCAGATTCAGATTCTCGAGGTCGAGAACCCTCAAGAGGCTATTAGGAACGTCCTCCAAAACAAAGAGAAGCTCATTCAGAAGTCAAATCGCTTCGCTGACATATTGCCAAATATTGGAGGAGGGGTGAAGGACATAGGAGTGAGAGTAATCGGACCTCCAGAGGAAGTTATGGTGATCGTAGAGTTCTTCGTGGACTGCAGGGACGCTATGGGAGCCAACACAGTTAATACAATTTTAGAAGGCATAGCACCTGAGGTGGAGGAATTAGTCCACGGGAGGGCACTGTTAAAGATATTGTCCAATCTTGCTACTGAAAGGATGGCTAAAGCGAAGGTAGTTTATAGGAAAGAGAATATTGGTGGGGAAGAGGTGGTCGACAATATTGTGAAAGCCTACAAATTCGCATATTATGATCCATACAGAGCTGCAACCCATAATAAGGGAATTATGAATGGCATAACTGCAGTGACCCTAGCGACAGCAAATGACACCAGAGCAATAGAGGCCGGTGCGCATGCTTATGCCTCAATCACGGGGAGATATTTGCCCCTCTCTAGGTGGTACAAAAACTCCAGTGGCGACCTTGTTGGAGAGCTCCAGCTACCAATTGCATTGGGCATTATAGGGGGAGCGACACGAACTCACCCTGTGGCACAGTTGTGCCTCAAGATATTAGGGGTCAAGACTGCGAACGAGCTAGCAGAGATCGCATGTGCAGTAGGACTGGCGCAAAATTTTGCAGCCCTGAGAGCGCTTGCCACGGAGGGAATACAGAGAGGACACATGGAGCTCCATGCACGCAACATCGCCATAATGGCAGGAGCTAAGGGGGGGCTTGTGGAAAAAATAGCGGAGTTGATGGTAAAAGAGAAGAACATCAAGATCACGAGGGCAAAGGAGCTACTTGAATCCTTAAAGGAAAAGACGGGTCAGTTATGGGAAAAAGAAGGAAAGTAGCGTTCATTGTACTCTTTTTGTTTCTGATTATTTTCTTCATAGCACCTTATGTGATACCAATTCCAAATCTCACATGGACCTTTCCATCAGATATGCTTGATAAAGAGGATAGCAAGTTCATTGCCGTAAATGGATTGAAAGTGCATTACAAGATCTACGGTTCAGGTGAGCCCGTGGTCATTTTAATGCACGGCTTTGGTGCATACTCGTTTTCCTTTGACCCGGTGATCAAAGATCTAAGTTCGCCACCGTGGTAGCCTTTGACAGGCCGGTCTTCGGTTTCACCGAGCAACCCCTGCTGAATGTATGGAAAGGACCAAATCCATACACTAACGAGTTCGCCGCAGATCGGACCGTGGGGCTGATGGACGAATTGGGAATCGAAAAAGCCATACTTTTGGGTCATTCTGCAGGAGGGGCTATTGCACTACTCTCTTATTACAGGCATTCAGAGAGGTTTCAGCACTTATTTTGTAGGATCCTGCGGTTTATGGGGGGTTCTCCGTGGTTTATGGTACTACTCAGAGACCTCCCCCAGAGGCTCGGACCTTTATTTGTTAGGAGTATAGCAGGAGAGAGTGGAATCAACACTATATACCTAGCATGGTACAATGACTCCAAAATTACTCCTAATATTATTGAAGGGGACAGGAGGCCGCTCATGGCAGAGAACTGGGATTATGCACTTTGGCAGTTCACTCTCGCATCGCATGACCTCCTGTTGGAAGAGAATTTGTCGAAGGTCTCTGCCTGTTTTGGTCATAACCGGAACAGAGGACAAAATAGTCCCGCCTTCTGATGCAGAACGTCTAGCCAAGGAGATACCTAACGCGGTTCTTGTAAGAATTGAGGAGTGTGGGCATATACCTCATGAGGAAAAACCAGAAGAATTCTTGAGTGCTGTGTTGGAATTTTTAGGACTTCAAGCTTAAGTATTAGGTAGGCAAGTTCATCGGGCAAGAGTGTTGAGAAAAGCACAAATGGATTCGCTCTTGATCTCTTTCAATAGCCCCTCCAACTCTTTCTTGCAGCTGGTTATTATGTCTTCTACTCGGTAATTCATCTGAGCGTACTCTAACGCCTGTCTCAGGGTTGCGATAAGGTCGGCTACCTTTGCGATGATAGCCTCTTGACTTTTTTTCTCTTCGTATTCTTCGAAGAGCTTGAAAAGTTCTGAAAAACCGCTGATTGATGAAAGTTCTTGTATTATTCGTGTTTCTGTGATCTTTTTTGTCTCCCTGCCGAGCTTTCTCGTCAGAGATCTAGGCATGTCTCCAGCTACAGCCTCCCCCCAATCATGTATGATACCCATCAGTAACAGTTTTTTGTAGTCCAAAAGGTCATCAGCATACATTGCAACCATCGCTAGAATGGAGCTGACCTCGAAGGAGTGTTCAGCAACAGTCTCTGCTATAGAAGGATGTATTCCTCTCTGAAGCCACCCAGTCCTTGGAATATTTTTTAAAACTCTCACGGTATCGGCTACTACTTTGGCATCCAAAGCGACCACCTTAATGTACTGCTTATGAATATTTTTGAAGAGTTTAACAATATCTCAATTGCGGTGGAACTTGCGGAAACAGTCATGTGTTCTCTCAGCCACCCATGGATAAAACCACGAACTTCCCGTAGAAGGCGGGGGAATTCGGAATTTCTAGGTTGTCAGTAATCCCATTTTGAGTGAAAGATTTCCTGCGGTTACATGTATTGAAAAGCGAAGGGACCGAAAATGAGGCAATATAATAACTCAAAAAATAGAGATCGAGGAATACAGTTATGGTATTAGTATCCTCGAGATATAACCCCGAACTTGCTGAATATATAAAATCGGTCGGGGGGATGGGACCCAGACATCAAAGCATGGGATGTGCCCGAAGATTCATATGATGATGTTAAATACAAGGCAATGGAGTTTGGCGTCGAGTTAGAGACCCGCCCTCAAAAAAGCGAACAGATGAGCAAAACTGGCACCTCAGGAAAATTTTCAGGGTCCAGTGGGTATAATTCACAGAAGAACATGCAAGGCACCATAAGATTGAGGAGATCTAGGGATGGCAGGTTTGTAATGGTAAATATTAGCCTGATAGCGTTCTCCGAGGATGTTGAGAAGCTACTAAAGGGAGAGGTCAACAGCGTCAGGTTTAGGGTGATGAGGCCCAGACCAAGACAAAAGTGAGGATCTCAGTAATCAATCCTTCTCCCAGTCACCAAGTAGATGGTTTCATGTGCAATATAACATGCGTGATCCGCCATTCTCTCGATTATTCTGGCTGTTAGTCCGTTGAACAAGATGCAGATTCCATTATAACTCCCAGTTGCAAGCTTTCTCAAGATTTCCCTATACTTCTGATCGATCAGTTCATCGGATTTTATCAGGTCTTTCGCAACATTGAGGTCTCGCTGAATATAAGAGTAAATGCTGGAGAACGCCATGGATTTGGCGTCTTCTAATAATACGATAACCTCAGCAGTCTCACACCCTGACACATCGAACTCGTTCATTATCTCGATTATGTTTCTGAGATATCTACAAATCCTAGAGACATTATAAGCCACCTTCATTGATGTTGTAATGGACCTTAAGTCGACAGCAAAAGGTTGTATTCTGATTAAGGCCTCAACACATATTTCTTGAATTTTTTCCTCCTTTATTTGGGCGGATTTGCACATCTCGGTAGTCAGTGGAAGAAGGTTGCTCTTTTTTTCAGTCAGCGCGGTTCTCACATGATCACTCAAATTTTCGATTAATTCAGTCATTTCCATTAGAGTAGAATTTATTTTCTCCATATACTCTTCAATACTTTGTTCCACTATCCAAACCTCCCTGTCACATATTTTTCAGTAAGTGGATTGCTTGGTGATTCGAAGATCCTCTTGGTTTCTCCGAATTCTACCACTTCCCCCAGGTAGAGAAAAGCCGTAAAGTCCGAGATCCTTGCAGCTTGTTGCACGTTGTGGGTTATTATGATTACTGTAGTATAGGCCTTCAGAACTTTGACCAAAGCTTCTATCTTGGCTGTGGATGAAGGGTCTAGAGAAGAAGTAGGCTCGTCCATAAGCAACACTTCAGGATCCGTAGCTAGGGCTCTGGCTATGCAGAGTCGTTGCTGTTGTCCGCCCGACAACTGGGCTCCTGACCTTTTTAGGTCATTGCGTACCTCGTCCCATAGACCCACCTCCCTGAGTTTAGTCTCGACAACTTTGTCTAATGTGCCCTTATCGCGAATGCCCATCAGTTTAAGCCCTGCAACCACGTTATCATAAATTGAGAAATTCGGAAATGGGTTCGGCTTTTGAAATACCATGCCTATTTTTCTCCTGACCTCCATAGCATCCATCTCAGAATATATGTCCTTTCCATCCAGCAACACTCTGCCTTTCGTAACAGCCCCAGGAGTCAATTCGTGCATTCGGTTCAAGCACCGGAGAAAGGTCGTCTTTCCGCATCCAGAAGGACCTATAATTGCAATTACTTTTTTGTCTGGAAAATCCAAGGAGATTCCTTTGAGTACCTGCTTGTTATTGAACCAAGCGCTAAGGTTTTCCACTTTCAATTTGCAATTCGACATTTCATTTCACCTTAGTTGAGAGTCTTCTGACCAGAATGTTTATTGAGAGCACAAGAATCATCAACAGTAGGGATGCTCCCCAAGCTTTGATTATCCAAGACTCGAAACCACTCATTGCATAATTGTATATCAAAACC
>JBMFMY010000081.1:0-5849 GCA_049970435.1 Candidatus Methanomethylicaceae archaeon | reverse complement strand
TCTGAGTCATAAGCAGTTCTCAGTGCGAGGTCGCCTTATGGTCCTACAAATTTGACCTCGCTTCTTACCTTAGTAACCTTCACTACATTATTTACAATCCTCAGAAAGGCGAATATTTGCTCCTTTTCAATATGATTCTCTACTTCTTTGTCATTAACAATTTCAAGGAACTCCTCTATGACCTCTGGGCAAGACCAGCCAAACCTTCTCCTATGCTATTCTTATCATTAGTATTCGTGGATTTTCGGGCTCAATAAAAGTAGGCACTAGTACAGTAATCTCGAGAAGGACTTTCATTAGATGCCTATCTTAGTAATCACCAATAGATTTTCAGTCTCGACAACTCCTTGCCATATAATTCCAAAAGAGTTTTCAGGTAACCATTAATCGAGGGGGGCTAAAACAAATTGAATGAACACAATACACTAACGTAGTCTTTAAGTTCTATTTTGAATTAGACTCCTAGAGACTTCAAAAGCTTCTCAACCTCTTGAAGGCTCATCTCCTCACCCTCTGCAGAGCTCTTCTTCTCCTCTGGGGCTTTCGCGGGCAAGCTAACCTGTGGGGTGGTGCTCTTCTCTTCGGAGAGCAGGATCTCCCCCACGACCCGCCCCTTCATCCCCCTTACCTCTATTGGTGTGTCAATCTCTATTCTCAAGTTAGCCCTGAACTTGCCCTCTTCTATCTGCTTGACTATCCATTTATAGAGGGCATCCTCGACGTATCGCTTCAGCTCTTCACTCATTTCAGCTCACATTGGATAATCTGCCTTTATTTACTATAAGCTTTCTTATTCCTGCGGTATAGCTCTAATGCTTCATTATAACACATCGAGCTACTCACAGCTGGAGTTCCTGATAAAACGATGTGGCTTGGGGAGCTCGTTAAAGAGCAACCAGACCTCGTACAAATTTCGATTCATTGATGAAACATGGTTTTGGAAGGTTAGGTTTTGTTTTGATTGAGGTTTTGCACACGCAGCCTCTGCAGGTAGTAGTCATAGCCGTCTATCAGAGCGGTCTTGCTGGCTTCCAAGATGTTCGTTGAGACCCCTACAGTTATCCAGTTTGTCTGACCATCGGAAAACTCTATGAAGGTCCTGACAGCAGATGCGGTCCCCTGCGCAGCTTCGGCTATCGAGACCTTGTAGTTGATCAGCTGGATCCTGTTTATCTCTGGGAACAACTCCGACATTGCCTTCCTCAGTGCACGATCCTGAGCGTTGACAGGACCGTTGCCCTCCGATATAACGAATATCTCTTTTTCACCTACCCGCACCTTTATGGAGCTCTCAGCTGAGAAGCCGCCGTCGCGGGACTCGCTTATCGTTCTCCACTGGAGTACCGAGAAGAGCTTCTTGTAGAACCCGAGCTCCTTCGACATAAGAAGGTAGAGGGTACCGTCCGCCCCCTCGAGCTGGTAGCCCTGGTACTCCAGCTCCTTGATCTTGGCGAGTAGGCGGTTCACCACCGGATCCTCTTTGTTTACATTGATTCCGAACTCCTTTGCCTTGGCTAAAATGTTGGCCTTACCAGAGAGCTCGGAGACCGAGAAGAGACGCAGGTTCCCAACATCCTCTGGGGAGATATGCTCGTACGCCAAGCGGTTCTTGAGCACAGCGTCCACGTGCACACCACCCTTATGTGCAAAAGCGTTCTCTCCGACGTAGGGCTGATACGGGTCAGGGTGCATGTGCAGAACCTCGTAGACGTAGAGGGATAAGGACTTCAAGGACTTCAATCGCTCCCTCGGCAACCTTGAAGTCTGGATGTCCATCTTCAGCTCCAAGGCAGGTATTATCTGGACGAGGTCAGCATTACCGCACCTCTCCCCTATCCCGTTTATAGTACCCTGGACATGGCATGCTCCAGCCAGCACGCCGAGCAGAGAGTTTGCGACCGCCACACCAGCATCGTTGTGGCAGTGAACACCCACTGGAGCATTTATGGAAGAAACGACCTCTTTTGTGATGTCGGAGAATGTGTGCGGGAGTGTTCCGCCATTGGTGTCACAGAGTACCACTAGATCTGCACCAGCCTCGACCGCAGCCCTTAGCACCGATAATGCGTAGTCTTTGTTGTTTCTATACCCATCGTAGAAGTGCTCCGCGTCAAAGAATACCCTCAGACCATGATCTTTAAGGTATCGGACGGAGTCGTAGATCATGTCCAAATTTGACTCAAGAGAGGTTTTCAAGACGCTATTAACGTGGAGATCCCAGCTCTTGCCGAATATTGTGACTGTATTCACCCCACTTTGTAGCAGAGCGTTGAGGTTTGAATCCTCTGAGGGGCGCACGTCACACCTCCTTGTGCTCCCAAAGGCGACGACCTGTGAGCTCTTTAGAGAGAGATCTTTGACCCTCCTGAAATACTCCTCGTCCTTCGGGTTTGAGCCGGGCCAGCCCCCCTCTATATACTGGACGCCAAACTCGTCGAGCCTAGAGGTTATCCTGAGCTTGTCTTGGAGGGAGAAGATCACATCTTTTGACTGGGCACCATCGCGTAAAGTAGTGTCGTAGATGTCAACAAATCTCACTTTCGATTTGGTGATCCCCCATTGATTACCCCTCGACAGTATCCACCATTATTGGATGTAACTAATAACTTTTTTGTCGAGAATGCCTGAAGGTATCAAAAAAAGCTTTGACCTTCTTCCAAGAAAAAAGGAAGAATGGATAAAAATTAAAATGGCAATAGGGTCAATAGCATCTGTATTATTTAACTCATTTCTCTATGCCCATGAGGCGCCTTACTTCTTTGCCGGTCTTCTCTATCGGGTGCTTCGGAACCTCATCTATCAGTGACTTGAGGCGCCTGTTACTCTCTTCAGGGTCACCCATCCACTCCTTTGCAAAGTTGCCCCTCACAATGTTGTCCAGTACAAGGCGCATCTTTGCCTTCACTTCCTCGTCTATCACTTTCGGTCCATAGACAAGCCCGCCATACTTCGCGGTGTCGCTGACGCCCCTTAGCATGTGCTCTATGCCGCCCTGGTGTATGAGGTCCATGATCAGCTTGGCCTCGTTGAGGACCTCAAAGTAAGCGAGCTCCGGCTGGTACCCGTTCTCGATCAGCACCTCGAAGCCCTTCTTTATGAGTTCCATCAGACCACCCACCAGCACGCATTGCTCGCCGAATATGTCGGTCTCAGTCTCTTCCTTGAATGTGGTCTTTATAACGCCAGGTCTTGTCGATCCGATGGCTTTAGCCCAAGCCAGGACCTCCTCCCAGGCATGTCCGGTCGCGTCCTGGTGGACAGCTACCAATGCAGGAACTCCGTAGCCCTTCAGGTATTCTTCGCGAACCCTCACGCCCGGGCTCTTGGGAGCGACCATTATGACGTCGACATCGCTTGGCGGCTTTATCAGCCCAAAGTGTATGTTAAAGCCGTGAGAGAAGCCGAGGATCTTCCCCTTTGTAAGGTTGGGTTCTATCTCCTCCTTGTAGATCTTGGGTTGCTGCACGTCGGGTATGAGGACTATTATGAAGTCGGATGCTTTTGATGCCTCGGAGACCGTCAGCACTTTGAAGCCGTCCTCGACCGCCTTGTCCCAAGATTTGCTCCCCTTTCTTAAACCGATCACCACATTCAGTCCACTGTCTCTCATGTTCAGGGCCTGATGGCGACCTTGGCTGCCATAGCCAAGCACGGCTATGGTCTTGTCCTTTAATACCGAGAGGTCGGCGTCCTTGTCCTTATAAACTATTGCCACGGTTTACACCCCACAAAACGTAGTTACCACCATCTAATAAATGTGACACATTCAATCAAAAAGGCTTTTCATTAAAGGCGTCATTTGGCGATGTTTTGTCATTCCGAGGTAGACTTTGACCCCCTCGAGAGTGCCACTATGCCTGTCTTTGCCAGCTCGATTATACCGAAGCCCTTCATGAGGTCGAGGAACGCTGTGATCTTTTTAGGGCTCCCAACCATCTCTATGGT
Organism: Candidatus Methanomethylicaceae archaeon; assembly: GCA_049970435.1. GTDB lineage: Archaea > Thermoproteota > Methanomethylicia > Methanomethylicales > Methanomethylicaceae > JBMFMY01. Next base: position 1,904 of record JBMFMY010000081.1, on the reverse strand, counting down.
GAGTGAGTCCTTAGAGGCGTCTATAACCCTTCCCCTGAATATCGATATGTAGTTTAGGATGTCTGACCTCTTGGCGGGATCCGGTGCTGAGACCTTCACTATGGCCAGCTCCCTGTAGACAGAGTCACTCGGCTTCAGCTCGCTTATCTTAACTACGTCAGGGATCTTGCTCAGCTGCTTGACAAGTTGCTCCACTACGTTCTCGTCCCCACGCATGGTCATGGTTATACGCGATATACCCTCCTTCTCAGTGCTACCCACTGTTATCGTATCGATGTTGAAACCTCTCCGCCTTATGAGTGACGTCACCTTGAACATCACTCCGGGTCTGTCTTCGACGAGAGCTGATATGATGTGCATCTCTTCAGCCGTACCAGACCACCTCCTTCAGACTCTTTCCGGGTGGAACCATTGGAAGGACCTTCTCATCTGGGGAGATCGGCACCTCCATAACAACTGGCATCTCTGCTTTAAGGCTCTTCTTGACAGCAGACTCGAAAGCCTCGTATGTCTCTATCCTGATGCCCTCAGCTCCGTAAGCCTCGGCCAGCTTAACGAAGTCCGGGATGTTGCCCAAATCTGTGTGAGAGTACCTCTTGTTGCAGAACATGCACTGCCACTGCCTCACCATCCCGAGCGCCCTGTTCTTCAGGATAATGGAGACCACGGGCAGACCCTCAGAGACGGCGGTTGCTAGGTCTTGCTCTGTCATAAGGAAGCTGCCGTCTCCATCTATGTTGAAGACAGGTCTATCTGGGGATGCGACCTTTGCACCTATGGCGGCTGGCAGACCGAAGCCCATGGCACCGAGCCCACCCGAGGTTATAAATGTCCTAGGCTCAAGCACCCTGAAGTGGAGTGCCGCCCACATCTGGTTCTGACCGACACCCGTGGTGACGATTGACTTGAAGGGTATGGAGTCCCTGAGGATCTTCATGAGCTTGGGCGGTTTCAGCCCGTCGCCTTCTCCTTTGTCATAGTTCGATGCGAATGACTCCTTAAGGGACTTTATCCTTCTGATCCACTCACTCTCTGTCCTCTTGGAGCCTACTTCCAAGAGCTTCGAATAGAGGACCGAGAGGGTCTTCTTTGCATCCGCGACTATGGGCACATCTATCCTGACGTTCTTTCCTATCTCTGCAGGGTCTATGTCTATGTGGATTATCTTCGCGCCCCTCCCAAACTCGTCAAGTTTTCCGGTCGTTCTGTCGCCGAACCTCATCCCCACCGCTATTATAAGATCCGTCTCCTCTACAGCCTTGTTGGCCTCCCCTCTACCATGCATGCCGACCATTCCCAGTGAGAGGGGATGGTCCTCTGGGATTGCGCCCTTCCCCATAAGGGTGGTGGCAACGGGAGCCATTATCAGTTCTGCGAATTTGACTAGCTCCTCCGAGGCGTTTGATGCAATTACGCCGCCTCCTGCTATTATCATGGGGCGCTCTGAGGACATTATCAGCCCCAGAGCCTTCTTAACGGAGTACGGGTGGGGGTCTCCGGACCTCACTACATAGCCCCTTATCTTGAACCTCTCGGGGTAGTCCGGGTCGACCTCCTCTAGCTGGACATCCTTGGGCACGTCCACGAGTACCGGACCCCTACGGTTTGTAGATGCTATGAGAAAGGCGGTCCTTATGGCGTCCGGGATCTGCGATGCAGAAGTGACCTGGAAGGAGTACTTGGTTATGGGAGTGGTTATGCCAACGATGTCTGCCTCCTGGAAGGCGTCCTTGCCTATCATGGACCTTGGAACCTGCCCAGTTATGGCTATGAGGGGGGAGCTGTCCATGTAAGCGACGGCGATTCCAGTGACGAGGTTTGTCGCCCCGGGACCGCTCGTTGCGGTGCAAACGCCAGGAACGCCCTTGACTCTAGCGTACCCGTCTGCCATGTGGGCTGCGCAC
>JBMFMY010000080.1:0-5854 GCA_049970435.1 Candidatus Methanomethylicaceae archaeon | reverse complement strand
GTTCAGAAACGCTCCCCGAGCGCTGTGAGGGAGTAACAGGAAGGAAAAGTGGAAGCCCCGTCCTTTAGGACGGGGAGGAGGTCACGGAGATCATCGCTCCTTCAATCTATAGATCACCATCTTCCCAGCCTGCATCACTTTTTTCCTGAATATGATGAGGAGCGCCAAGAGTACCAACAGCCCTCCCAGCAACCACCATACCTCAACCCTGCCTGGCTTACTTATGTACACACTCATTGCGGAAGTCTCCGACATACTCCTTCCATCTTGGCTCCAGCTCACCTCCACGTCCACTGGAAGGCCTCCTGGGCTGACCTTACTGTCCACGTCAACCTCCATAACGATAACCTTCTTGCCTCCACTCACCATGGTGCCAAGCAGCGATGTTGTTGAGCCTGTGATATAGCCCGATATAACTGAGACTCTAACCTCCTCGGCTGTCACATTTCCAACATTCGAAGCTTCTATGAACAACTTCACATTCCTTTCTCCTGGGGCAACTTCTCTGTCGAAGTATATCTTGTCTACAACGATCTTAGCCTTCTCAGAAACCGTCAGCGGTATCACCGTCGAGATGTTCTCGGTGCTCGTGGATATCTTGACTGGCAGCTCATAATATCCTGGACTCGCACCTTCTTCGATGTCTAGCAGGAACTGCACCGTAACACTTCCCCCTACAGTGAGGAACGGCACCTTCACCCTGTCTGATCCCGTATAAGATGGCTTCGCCACCCCACTTATGCCCCCCAGTACTATATCGACATCCTGCGCAGTGTAGTTCCCATGGTTGACTATTATGCAATTAGCCCTGACCGCTCTGTTCCCTGGGAAGACAGGTGATGGGTTGTATATGACTGAAGATATCGCCACGGAGGGCGCTCCCTTAACCTCAAAACCTAGGGGCGAGGTGAATGAGTATCTGTTCTGCAAGTCATCTTGGTACTGGACCTGCACATACAGCGGGATCGCCCCGTAAACATTTGGTTGCACGAAGACGGTCTTTTCAACCTCCCACACTTCTTTCGGCTCAAGAAGATCTCTTTGGGCTATCCCTGTCCCTACTACAACAGCGACCTCTGGAGACTGAGAAACCAGGTTGATCCTGAGGTCCTTTGCAGCCCGCTCACCCCTGTTCTCCAATATTATGGTGATGGCATTCATCGCATTGGGCTGCAGCTGAACAGATCTCGTGGAAACCTCCACCCTAGGCTCTGGCTCCTCTTCACTAACAAACCCGATGGATATGGAGTCCTGATAGGTACTGTTCCTCTCATCTTTGTAACTTATAGCAACATAAACTGGGAGGCTTCCGTAAGTCTGGGGCTCCAAGTAAAGAGGTATTGAGAGGTCTAAAACACCGCCTGCCTCCAGCTCCTTAAGATTGAATGTGTTATTGCCAACCAAAGTCAGCTGGTTTGTGGCAGGAGTCAGCTTGACGGTCAGGTCGAGGGCTTTTTCACTACCATCGTTTTTTATAGAAAAGAGCACATTATTCGTGACACCCGGGTGTATCCTTGTTGTGTTAGCGTCTACCACAATACTCGGCTTGTTCGGATCTTCGACCTTGATTCCAAGAGTTGTCGTCTTGGTATAAGTAGTCCCTTCTTGGTCCTCATACCTCACATTGATGGCTATGCTGGTTCCATCCCTGATACTCAACTGCGCAAAAGTCCTTATCGTCATGTTCCACTCCTCGCCAGGCACCAGAAAGTCCCTGCTGAACTCGTTCATCCCCAGCACGGTTAGATACACATCTTGAGTCTGAACCGTGACAGTCACTTTTCTAGCCAGACCATCTCCATAATTCTTCATTATGAGCGGTAGTTCATTGATATGTCCTCTGATGATCTTCTCGTTCTCAGAAGTGACGGAAACATCTGGATTGCCGTTGATTGTCAAGATTACCTCAAAATCTTCCCAGAGGGTCCTTCCATCCACCATATAGTTAACAGTGAGGGGCGCCCTGTACCAGCCTGATTTGCACGACGATGAAACATCGAAGACAAACTCCAAGTAGACCGTCCCATCCCTTTCGAGTGTGCCAGAATACTCATCCGAGACGCTGGTGTAGTTCTCACTGACCTTCGAAACATCAAGGGACCCTCTCACATATGAGCACGGCTCGATTCCATAGTACCTCAGCAAAACAACTAACGTGCTGTTGCCCCTACCTACATTCAGAACCCTCCAGCTAACATCCTCAACTTGAAAGTTCTTCTCCTCTCCCCTAACGCAGGAGGAAGTAATATTCAGAATCAATAAAGAGATCAATAACAAAACAACTCCGCGCCTTTTGCCCAACATCCCATATTCCCTCCATGAGATATCAATTTCAATCAACCCTCAACCTCAGCACTAAAGGTGCACTCACCATCATCAACAACATATATATGAAAAGTGCAAAAAGTTGCCAGGTTATCTGCCAAAGCCCAAACCCCTTTATCATTATATCTCTGAACGCCGAGACGAAGTAGTACATGGGCGTGAGGTTCGCCACTATCTTGGCACTTGGCGAGAGCATATCTATCGGCATAAGAGCACCGCTGAACAGAAGAGCCGGTATGAATATGAATATGGCAGCTTGGTTTGCCTGAAGCTGGTTCCTGGACAGGACTGATATCAGCATCCCCAGCCCCAATGATCCTAGCAGGAATAAAGTTGAGAGCACCATCGCGTCCACCAGAGGCCCTCTGAAGGAGACGTCGAATACCCAGACCGCCACCGTGAGAGTTATGAGCATGTCTGCTATCGTTGCTATGAAGAACGCCAGGAGCTTCCCGAATATTATATCAAACCTGCTTATTGGGGACATTATCAGCTGCTCGAAGGTTCCGCGCTCCTTCTCCTTGCATATGGCTATCGAGATAAGGCTAGTCGGGACAAGCTGGAGCACTATTCCTATGACAAGCGGCGTGAAAGCCTCTAGGTTTGTGACTTTTGGTCCATAGACTGAATTGTAGATCAACTCCACGGAGGCTCCCTGAACATTCCTGACGAGCTCCTGCTGGAACTTATATGTGACTGCCAGCATCGCGTTCCTTATCGTGCTGGATATTGTGGTAATACTCTCATCAACGATCACAAAGACCTGCGTTGAGGCCCCCCTCATCAACCCCTCAGAAAAACCTGATGGGATGACAACCGCCGCAGGGACTACGCCGTCTTTTACGAGCTCCCTGCCCTCCTCAATGCTGTTAGCGTAAGCCTTCACATAAACGGCAGGTGTTTGCATGATCGAGTCTAGGACCGTCCAGCTCAAGCTCCCCTTGTCCAGGTTCACAACCGCTATGCCGATCTTCCCCATCCCGCCACCATACCCAATCCCGAATAGCAGCATGACTATCAAAGGTATCATGGCTATCATCACAAGCGACCTTGGATCCCTTTTCAACTGGATGAGCTCCTTAACAACCACGGCCGCAACCTTCAATTATTTCACCTCACAGTCGCCTCTCTGGTCCTGCCCGTCACGAGCTTTATGAAGACCTCCTCAAGGGTTATGGTTATAGGCTCTGCCGAGACCACCTTGAACCCTTTGCCGTCGAGCATTTTGAGGAGGGCTGGAAGTTCCTTTGAAGCATCATTCAAAACTATCCTCAGAATGGTTTCGCCATTCCTGTAAGTCGTCTCCTTCACCATAGCTAGATCTCTGAGTCTACCTCCATCCACAAACCCATCCAAAACAACCTCTACAATGTCGCCGCCGAAGATCCTTCTCTTCAGCTCCTTTGGAGTCCCCTCTGCTATGAGCTTCCCTCTGCTCATCAAACCTATCCTGTCACAGTTCTCTGCCTCATCCATGTAGTGAGTGGTTATCAGGATTGTGGTGCCCTCCTTGTTCAGACTCCTGAGGTATTCCCAGAAAGCCTTCCTTATAGGGGGGTCCACGCCAGCTGTGGGCTCGTCAAGAACTAGCAGTTTAGGCCTGTGTATCAAAGCCACACCGAGTGCCAGTCTCTGCTTCATACCCCCGCTGAGCTTGCCTGCAAGCCTATCCTTGGCATCTTTGAGTTCAAGGAACTCCAGGAGTTCGGTAATCCTTTCTTCCAATTTTTTACCATCGAGTCCGTAAAGCCTACCAAAAAACTCTAGATTCTCACAGACGCTCAGGTCCTCATACAGGCTGAAGCGCTGAGCCATGTACCCCGTTATTTTAATGAGCTCGCTCCTCTGCTCTGGTATGCTGTACCCGTAGATCTTTATACTTCCTCTGGTCTGCCTCATCAATCCGCACATCATTCTGATGGTTGTGGTTTTGCCTGCACCATTGGGTCCCAGAAATCCAAAGATCTCTCCAATTTTGACCCTCAGGTCAAGATTGTCCACTGCCACGAAATCTCCGAACTTCTTCATGAGTCCCGAGATCTCGATGGCATATTCCATAACTCATTTACTCACCCAAACAAATATTAATTTTATTCACTATTAGTAGTTAATAAGGACCGAATATGTCCTCTAGGTTCTTGAAATCCATGGTAGCCTTTGAGAGGCTGAAGGAGGCAGGTTTGACTGACTACGAGGCACTTGTATACCTGAAGCTTGTCCTAGACGGACCATCGAGCGCTAAGGAAATAAGCGAATCCTCTGGAGTCCCTCACACCCGAGTGTACGACGTGCTGGAGGCACTCGAGCTCAAGGGGTGGGTCGAGATGGGGCAGGGCCGCCCCATGAGGTTCAAAGCCAAGCCACCCATCGAGGTTGTCAACGTAATAAAGACCGAGTACCAGAACCGTCTCACCAGGATAGAGGAGGCATTTCTGAACGACCTCCAATCCATATACGACACTCGCTCGGTAGAGGGATCAGAGATCTGGTTCGTCAGGTCTGTGGCTGGAATAACTAACCGGATAAAGACGCTCGCCCAGTCCTTCAAAAAAGAGCTTTGCATCGTCATGGGCAACCTCGACATGACCATATACTCAGGTCTAATAGACATGCTCTCAGACCTCGACCAAAAGAGATATGTCAAGATTCTTGCTAGCGAGGATTCCTTCATTGCCCTTAAGAACCTCTCATCAAAAAACATTGCGATCAAGATGGGCATGAACGTCATTCCCTTCAACGTCATTCTCTCTGACAAAGGGGAAGTAGTTTTTCACCTAGTTGTGGGTCTAGACCAACCCCCAGAGAAACGGAAGAACTTGGCGGTCTACATATCCGACAAATCCCTAGCTAAAGTTATCTACGACTACATCGATCTCCTGTGGAGGGTCGGTCAGTAACCATCCAATTGTCAATAATGCTGTCTTCTTCTACGATATCAACATCAAATGACCAGCAAGTTTCGAGTTAATTCAGCCAGTTAAAATTGGCTCAGCAGTAACCGGGTCATAAAATTGACGCCCAAACAAAATATTTTGCTCAGCAACAGTATTAAATCCAAAAACCAGATCTTAATTCATGAGCGACTTTCTGAACTCGCTGACAAGAGAAGAACTGCTCGAACTTGTAGAAATAATGTCAAAGAACCTCCTAACACTGGACGGATACTGGTTCCTCTCCATAGAGGATCGGTACGGTCAGAGCGTCGCAGTGGATATCGACAAAGGGGCTTGGGAGCGGTTCGGCACCTCTGAAGCAAGGCGGATCAAGAAATTCCTCAGGATAGGCGAAGGGACTCTGGAGGAGCTTGCCAAGGCTCTCCACTTCACCTCAATCGCGCCCGTCTCAGCAATCTCGGTCGAAATCAAAGGAGACCGTGTCCTGCTCAGCATAAAAAACTGCAGACCACAAACTGCAAGAATAAAGAGCGGTAGGGGAATATTCCCGTGCAAAAATGTTGGTCTCGCTCACCTGTCGGCTTTTGCAAAGACCATAAACCCTCGCTTCAGAGTAAGATGCCTCATCTGTCCCC
>JBMFMY010000079.1:0-5871 GCA_049970435.1 Candidatus Methanomethylicaceae archaeon | reverse complement strand
ATCACACCTTAGGTGATGCTCAAGGTTGCCTGACCTGCTGGTCTCTGAATATAGAAAAATCTCCAAGAGGAGACTGGCTATCCTCTCTTTATTCGCTTTATCTCTCGTAATCGTGTTCATCCTGTCCCTCTGCGTGGGGTCTTTGTTCATCCCACCTATTGAAGTGTTCTCCGAGATACTCAATTTCGGGTCAGGCAGCTCTAGGACGATCCTCTTGGAGATAAGGTTGCCAAGAGCCCTTGTGGCTGTCTTAGCCGGTGCTGGGCTGGCACTGGCCGGGGCAGTAACCCAAGTCTCGGTACGGAACCCGCTGGCATCCCCATTCACTCTAGGGATCTCATCTGCTGCGGGCTTTGGGGCTGCTTTGGCTATTGTCTTAGGGGCGGGAGAATTTATACACTCATATCTCGGCGGAGTCCTCGTCTTTTCATATATTCCGTTGATTGCAGCTTCCTTCGCATTCTCCCTGCTAGCTATGGTCATAACGGTCTTTATCGCTAAGCTGAAAGGATCAACCCCGGAGACCATAATCTTGACCGGGATAGCGATGTTGTTCCTCTTCTCAGCTGCCACATCCTTCATGCAATATTTCGGCACGACTGAACAGGTCGCTTCTATCGTTTTTTGGCTGTTCGGTAGCCTTTCCAAGGCATCTTGGACGGGTTTCTGGACGATCTTTCTTGTCTTTGCTATAGTTTCCGTCCCACTTTACAGGTGGAGTTACCGCTATAATGCGCTTTTAATTGATGATGATGTGGCTAAGAACCTTGGCGTCAATCCCGAGAATTTACGCCTTATTAGCATGGTTTTATCATCACTTCTCACAGCCACAATAGTCTCCTTTTTGGGAGTGATCGGGTTTGTGTGTCTTGTCTCACCTCATATTGCGAGGATGATCATAGGCTCTGACAACAGATACCTCTTCTTTGCATCGACCTTGGTAGGAGCCAACATACTTATCCTCTCTGACGTGGTCTCCAGAACGGTCTTGTCTCCGATAATTCTGCCTGTAGGAATCATAACGTCTTTCCTAGGCGTGCCGCTCTTGTTCTATCTCATACTCAAGCGGAAGAGATACAGCTATTAGGAGTGAAAACATATGGTGGAAGTGGAAGTAGAGCACATCTCTTTCGGCTACGGTAATGGGATAGTCCTGCAGGACGTGAACCTAACTGCCTCCGAAGGGGAGATTCTTTGCATACTCGGACCGAACGGTGCTGGAAAATCGACGCTAGTCAAGATCATGGCAGGTATCCTCAAACCACAAAGCGGAAGAGTACTCTTAAACGGCGAAGATATCGGACGATTGAGCATGCAAAGCCTTTCGCGGATAGTCGGATACGTGCCCCAAGGGATGAAGACAGTTTTTTCGACAACAGTCTTTGAGTCGATATTGACTGCGCGGTTGCCATACATCAACTGGAGCCCGAGCAAGACCGATCTCAAGAAAACTGAAGAGGTTATAAAGAAACTGAACCTGGGGAGGCTGGCGTTTAGGTACACGAATGAGATCAGCGGAGGCGAATGGCAAAAAGTGATGTTGGCGATGGCACTCGTCAAGGAACCGTCCTTGTTGCTCTTAGACGAACCAACGAGTAACCTTGACCTGAAGCATCAGGTCGAGGTAATGAATTTAATCAGGGATCTCGCCAAGAACGAAAAAATGACCGTAGTTGCTACGACCCACGACATAAACTTAGCATCGAAATACGCCGACACTATAGCGCTCATGAAAGATGGAAAGATCTATGGGATCGATAAGCCATTTTGCATACTAAACGAGAGAACAATTAAAGAGGTATACGGTGTAGAAGTGGAGGTAATTCGCTGCAACTCTTTGTTTATTTCACCTATCTGACATTACTTACCTGAATCCTTTCATTCTAAGCGTACATCCCACATCGAAGGAAATGGTGACATGAACATAGTCCAAAATGGCAATCAGTAATTCGAAAGTTGCTCAGTAGAAGCAGGGTCACAATCCTACTGTACCTATCTTTCAATTCCCTTTATTGGGATTTTTGCTTTGCACCCCCCCGGGAGCGCAGGTTGAGCTGAGGTCGCCCTCTCTTTCTCTTCCTCTTCCGGTCCAGGTCTCCAGACGACCTCCGGGTCCTCGAGGTACTCGAACCCAAAGACAGACCTGTACGCGTCCTTTGCCCTGGCAGCAGCGATAGCCCTTGTGATCATTATCGGTATGAGTGCTTTGGACACCAGAAACCGCCCGATGTACCACTGCGGGATCGGCATGATCAGGGTGTACCACGGTGCCACTATGATCGTTAAAAAGTAGACGAATGCGTTCTGCGATATGCAGAGGGGGTAGACGAGGCTCGAGAGGAGGACAACTATCCCGCGGGCGATGTTCTCAAAAATGGGTCCAACAGAGGGGTGCGTGCCGAGCAGAAAGAAGAGGGCCGCATTGATGAGGATGCAGGCGAATGGGTAGAGGATATAGTAGTCTTTAAGCCTCTTGTCCCAGTAGTAGACTGCAAAGGGAAGCGGGTAGACCATCAGGGAGAGGAGGGAGATCGGGACCGCATCGAGTGAGGCGGAGGCGACCCTGGCAAGGTCGAGCGTCGGCGGTCCCTTGTAGGGGTGGAGGAGGCCGACCGCGAAGAAGAAGGCGGACGAGTATGCGAGCCACATGACTCCGACCCAGAACCAATTCAATCCCCTCGACCTGATAAATGGCATTAGTGCAACCACCCCCCAGTATTAAATATACTGACTCTTTTATTTAAACCACAAAGTAATACTTTTTTGAGAAAAAGTAACATTTTTATATTTGATATAGGTAAATGTATCAACAGGTTGAAAAATAATGTTTATGCACACTCCTGAAATACCGCCGGACAGGATCTATGAAATAATACAGAGTGTTGAGATATTCCATATAATCGATTCAGCTTTGGAACTGGGGTTCTTTGAAGTCCTCAAGAATCCAGCAACCTCGCATGAGCTAGCAAGAAGAACGCGCACCGATCCAAGACTTACTGAAAAAATATGTAATTTATTGGTAGCTATTGGTTTTTTAAATAAAAAGGGCCCTTTATATGAGAATTCACGCCTCTCGAACCTTTATCTGGTTGAAGGGTCTCCCTATTGCCAAAAGAACCTCCTGAAGCTTGAGAGGTCTATAGTGAAAGAAAGGTGGTCTAAACTCTCAGAGGCTCTAAGATCCAGTCCAATTAAGACGGATGAAGAAGGTAAGAACACATTCAGCCGTGAATTTATCTTGGCAATGGCGGAGGGGGCATTGAGAGGCGACCTCCAGAGGACTGTGAAGATCCTATGTCAATTGAGGGACCTAAAGAAAGCAAAAAAGTTCCTCGACTTGGGCGGAGGACATGGGCTATATGCGATTGCATTAGCCCAAGCTTTCCCCGACCTCCATGTATACGTCTTGGACCTCCCCCATGTGATTGAGTCAACAACAAAAGAGATCGTGGATCGTTGGGGGATGAAAGAAAGAGTACACCTGATTTCGGCTGACTTCACGAAAGACGAGATAGGGAATGATTACGATTTTATCTTTGCTTCCGATGTCCTTTATGGGAAGAGGCTCCACCTTCCGAACCTTCTAAAAAAAATATATGACAGCCTCAACCGAGATGGGATCTTTGCCTCGAAACACTGGTATCTTAACCTAGATAGGGAGGGTCCCCTCAAGTCGTTGCTATTTGACCTTTTGCTTTCCATGAATCGCAGAGAAGCTCCTGATTTCGAACTGTTCACTTCGATGGAATTCATCTCGCAGCTCAAAGGTTCCGGATTTGTCGTCGAAGATGTTGTGGACATATCAAACGGCATAAGTCCTTCAAAGATAATCCTGGCGAGGAGGTGTTGAGCATGACTGGTCTTTTGATCTACCGTTCTGAGGACAACGAATCCTTCGAGACCCCTGAGGGGAGGATGACGCCGATTTTTGTTAATTGTCATGTTTCTATGATTAGGCTGAACTTGCCGTCCGGCATTGTTGTGCCTGCGCATTCCCACAGGAACAACATTGTTGCTATGGTCTTGAGGGGGAAACTGGACATTTCCGAAGGTAATGCCAAAATAACGGTTAAGGAGGGGGATTTGTTTTTAATTCCTGGAGGCAACAAAGTCGGGATATCGAACCCCTACAGCTCGGACGCGGAGATCCTGTCGGTTACTTACCCATCACCCTACAGTAACATTGAGGAGCTGAAGGAGCGGTTAAGGAAATTCACTCATGGAGGTTGATGCCAATGCTAGACGAAAACATGAAAGTAGCATTGAGGAGCAATGTCTGTTATCTGGCAACAAGCTCGAAGGAAGGGGTACCGAATGTTGTCCCCATGGGGCTCGTCGATGTCCTAGATGCTTCTACTATAGTAGTAGTTGATGTACTGATGAATAAGACCAGGAAGAACCTTGCGGAAAATGAGAATGTGGCCTTGGCCGTAACCGACTCGAACAGGCTCCTTGGGTATCAATTCAAAGGGAAGGCATCGGTGGTGACCTCGGGAGAACTGATGTCTTGGGCATCCGAATTTTTGAAGGCAAAGTACGAGAGAAGACGTAAAATGTTGCTCGAACGCCTCAAATCAGAGACAGATCCCGAAAAGATTGCAAAGATAAAACGGATGGCAGAGGATGAGCGACACCCGAAGGCCGTCGTGGTGATCAAGGTGGAAGAAGTCTACAGGACTATGTAGGGGTGAGGTTGATGAGCGGAAATAAGTCCAGTTATAGAAGAGCGGTGTATCTAGTGCCGGTTCTGGCGGTGATAACACTCGTCGCGCTTGCTGCTTTTGTAATGTATCATCCACAGATTCAGCAGAAGGAGGCTTACATTATTGTTCAGGACATGGTCGGAAGGACCGTTAACATCTCCAGCCACGTCCACAGAGTTGTGACCACAGTTCCGGATACGCTAAGGCTTGTCGTGATGCTGAACGCCACGGACATGGTTGTAGGAGTCACATCGTATGTTGACATGGGATACGCAAACAAGCTGGAGGACTGCTTGGCCCATCCAGAGTTACTCAATACCTCAATCGGGAGGGTTGGGGCTGGATCGGAGATCAACATTGAAAAGATAGCCGAGATTAAGCCAGATGTAGTCTTTTTGTACGCCCCCTATTCGTACCTGGCAGAGGAGATCGAGCAGAAAGCTAAAGTGCCTGTGGTGTGTGTCAGCACAGGTCAGAGCCCGGAGGAATTTTACAAGGCACTAAGGTTGGTGGCAAAAGTCTTGGGAAAAGAAAGCCAAGCAGAGCAGATAATCGCCTATTTCCAGGCTAAGATCCTGGACGTCAAAAACAGGGTTTCAGGGATCGATCACCCTACGAGGGTGTACTTGGCAGACTGGGCTTACCGGTATGGCGTAGGTTGGACTACGAGTACTTACTGGCCGCTCGAGATCGCAGGCGGGGTCAACGTCGCAGCAAATATGTCTTTAAACGCGACATACTTCGAGGTCAGCAAGGAACAGATCATTCAGTGGAATCCAGACGTGATCTTTATCCATGGGTACAAGGGCCGCTCCTCTGCCGATTCGATAATGAACGACCCGGCCCTGAGAACCGTGAACGCGGTAAGGAACGGGAAGGTGTATGGAGTCTTTGGTCCATACATCGGCTATGATCCCAAGACCTGGATCGTGGACCTATACCACATAGGCAAGACGCTCTACCCTGAGAAGTTCAGCGATGTAGATATAGTAAAGGTCGGTGAGGAGGTCTTTCGGTTCTTTTACGGCAACATAGGACCCGAGGTTTTCCATCAAGTGCTCAAGAACAGGCGGGTATACCTCTCTCCTGAGATCACACCTTAGGTGATGCTCAAGGTTGCCTGACCTGCTGGTCTCTGAATATAGAAAAATCTCCAAGAGGAGACTGG
>JBMFMY010000078.1:0-6009 GCA_049970435.1 Candidatus Methanomethylicaceae archaeon | reverse complement strand
GCTGTAGTCAAAGGGTTTGCTGGAAGAATCTATGGCGCCAGAAGCGACAAGAAACGCGAGGTCGTGGAGGCTGTTGAGCATGCCGTTAGACTTAACTCACGGCGAGTTTCAAGCTGGACGGCTCTGGGCCAGAAAACTTTTTCACCATATATTTGGAGATTTTGAATGAGCTCCTTAACCACGCCCAGGCAAGAGGGATAACAAGCTTCAAGCGCCTAAAGTCAGAGAAGTATTATGGGTTGAGGGCTAAATATCCAACTCTTCCGTCGCATTACATTTACAAAGCATGCCAAATGGCATGTTAATAAAAGCTTAAGGAAGCTCAAGCGCAAAGGCATACGAAGGCTGACAAGCCTGTTTCAAGCCCGCCATAATGCTGGACGACCACCTCTTCAGCATTGATCTTGAAAAGTGGAAGGCTTCAATAGCGACTGAAAATGGCAGGATTGAGTTAAAGTTGCTCCATGGAAGATACGAGAAGTTCAAGGGGATGAGGGTCGGAGAGGCCTGGCTCGTCAGGAGGGCAGATTGTTGCTACCTTAAAGCTGTCTCAAAGACTGTTGAAGTACAGGAGCCGAACGGCGAGGCTGTAGCAGCAGATGTTAACGAGAACAACGTTGCCTTCGGCTCTACAAACAGCATTGAGAACGTCAAGACCAAGGAGAGATTTGTTAGAACAACCTACCTCTTCAAGCGCAGGAGGATGCAGTCAAAGCCGAGGCTTAACGAGAAAGCAATGGCAAAAAAGTGGGGAGAGCAAAAGATTTGCTGACATCTACCATAAAGTCGCCAACCAAATAATCCAAAAGGCTAGGAGCGAGGGAGCATCGACCGTAGTCCTCGAGAAGCGCATATAAGGAGGCGTAAATGCTCCAGGGCGCTCACCGGGAGGCTGAACAGATGGAGCTTCAGAAAGCTTCAAAGCACCATTGAATACAATGCTAGGCTCGCAGGCTTAAAAGTATGCTATGTTAAAGCGAAGGGCTCGTAGAGCCTATGCCCGGAATGCAGGGTTAAGCTAAGCCAAAGGGGTATAGGCTGATGAAGCCTCCAGAGTGCGGGATGGAGGAGGACAGGGACAAAATAGCCGTAAGAGACCTCCTCCAGGAATACCAGAGAGATGTGCCGGCTCCAACAGTTCATCCCAAAAGCCCTCCAATGAAACGAGGAGGGAAGAATGAAGAGCGCAACGAAAGTTGACGCTCAGACAGAACGGCTGGGCCACATCTGAAAAGATCACAATTTAAGGTTTTGCTCATCGTCCCAAAGCTCAAGTTTTCTAGGTATCCATTTTATAAAATGGGGCGATTTGTATGATTAATAGTCTTTGGAGATGTGCAGAAGATTCTTATAACCCTCGTCCAAGAAATGAAACCCCATTACGGATAGGGCTTCCAGCATAGGCTGGTTATGGGCTGGTTCACTTCAGCCCTATATGGGCATATAGCCCATCCAACTCTCGAACTTCTCAGCGATGTTTATGGCTCCGTTTAGGTCTGCATATTCCCCGCAGTGTGGACAGACAAACAATCCTTGAGTTTTTCTTTCGCCTTCGCACCCACATATATATGACAGTAACGGCTTGTGTAGGCTTCGCTTGTAATGATCACTGGTATGCCTTTCAGCATAGCCTTGTACTCGATCATCTTTGTCAGACGGTAGTTGGGCATGTTGCTAACGATTCTGTTACGCCTCTTCCCTTTCTTCTTCTTCGCTCTTCTGCACTTCTTCCTTATCCCTGTGAGGCCCCCCAAAAGTATATACGAATTGGTTGCAAGGGCGAAACTGACTATCCTTTTGCTGACTAAAGGATGGCATTGACACCATTTTCTCCTTGCTCCCAATTTTTTACGACTTGGTTAGACCCTTCTCTTGTAATCTTCTACGGAGCCAGGAATAATGCCTGCGTATGCCCCCTTATCTCCCTGCCAAGGAATTCTTTAACCACACCCCCGCGCCAGAGCACCGCAGTGGCGCAGAAGCGCTCACAAGATCCACGGCAAGGAACGAGGAGCATTCCCGATGGGGCGGAGGGCTGAGCTCGAAGGTCAGCATGGCAATGTATCTGCCTTTTCTTCTAACTATTTTGGTCTCGCAGAGTTTTCCATCTAGAAAGCCCTGTGGGGCTTGACTGGAGCTTTTATTCCGCCTCTCACGCCATACGCTGGAATCTTCAGGAACAAGAAAGCCTCAGCCCTTCTGAGGCTGATCAAGTCGTTTCTCAAGCTCAAAGGATAACTCTTTTCACTTCACCTTTCTGTAATATCTTAAGGCTTGCTGTTCACTCGCCGAATACAGCGAAGCATTCTTATCACCACTCAAAGATGCTGAAGGTTAGCATACTCACTATCAAGAAGCTCCTTCTTCCTTCGAGTCAGCCCAACAATTCCCGCCTAGATGGTCAGCCTCATAGCAAATTTAAAATATTGCTTCACTATTTAAGTTTAACCGCAATTCATCACCACGCTATCGCATGGGGTCTTCTTGCAAGGTAAAGATAAAGGGATAGATCCTATATGGTCAAAATCACCCACAGAATGGGTAACTCAAGTACTGAGCTCGTGAAAAACTTAACCTTCTGGTGGTGGTTAAATTAGTGGGGTTTTTGTCAAAAAATTCTGAAACCAGAACTTTCAGACTAGACTTTGATGTGCTGAAAGAACTAGAGCAAGAGGCAAGAAAGCAAGGTGCCACAGTAAACGGTTTAGTATGCAGAATCCTAAGAAATTATGTAAGAGTAGAGTCAAGGGCAAATCAAATAGGGATAATCTCTTTCTTCAGAAATGATTTTATCGAACTCTTGAGTATGCTCGATGAAGGAAAAATTTCAGAACTGGGAGCAAAGCTTGGTACTTCAACAACAAAGGAGGCCATCTTACTCTTATTTGGAGGCCTTTCCATCAATACCTTCAGGGAGTTCCTTATCCTCTTTCTCTGCGGATACTTAAAATGGACAAGTTTATACGAGATAGAAAACAAGGATTATCTCGAGATAAGGGTAAGGCACGACATGGGTATCAAATGGTCTTTATTCATCAAGAATTACATCGAGTCTGCTTTGATCTCGGCACTCCAGATCAAACCAGAGTTCAAATGCGTCTCAAACTCAACTTTAATATTTCGAATTAATAAGACATAGTAAGTCTACTACCCCTCTTTTCTTCCTCTATGCACGCAATCCGTCCACCACTTTGGATTCCTACTCCAAGCCTACAGCTATAACTACGGATCCACAAGAATCATATGGAAGTCTAGCAGTGACCTCCTCCCCGCCCTAACGGACGGGGCTTCCACTTTTCCTTCTGGTCACTCCTTCACAGCGCTCGAGGAGCATTTCTGAATTTTCCCCTTTTAAGGGTACTCCAGTTTCCTGCCTCATCCGTAGGGCTTGTCCTCATCGGCAGCTCTCTCGGCCAGCCTGGGCAGAGGCCAAGCCGTCAGGCCTCATGTCATCGGCCGCACATAGGCGCTTTAGGATCTCTGCATTTGGAAGGATGTACCGTAAGAAGGGATTCATTTTTGGCTCTTATCCCCTCCCTTACGGAAGGGGAGCTTCTCGCCGATAAAGTTAAAACAATCCGTGAAGAGTTTATACTGAGGTTATGGAATGCCCTTCTTAACTATTGACGAGAAAGAACTGTTGGTGAGGGCAGTCAGCCTAATAGATGAGCTACGGGAGACCCTTGAGGTCATGCAGGATAAAGAGCTTGTTGAAGATTTGAGGGCAGCATTGCGAGAGCCTCGAGGATGCGATCCCTGCCGTATGTGGCGGAGAGCCTAGAGCAGGACCTCCTGCCGCAGCTGAGGCCGACGTGATAGAGGACAGCCGCGGCTCTAGGGCCGAACATTTCCTCGAGGCCCTTCTTGAAGTCTGAGAATGTGACGTCGCACATTATGAAGGCTCTTCCCTTCCGGAGGAGGTCCAATGGTAATGAAATTTCCTCGCCAACCTCTACCGTAAAAAATCCCCCTTCTTCCCCCCTACATGGTACCACCGTAACAATATCGTTTATGATATATAATATTTACGAGAGCGCTGTAGCCCCTTCAGCAGACCTTCCAGTCCTACACCCTGCGGCTCTTTATGACCGACCTCAGCCCCTCCAAGGCCTCAAAGTAGTCCCTCCCCTCTACGAGTGTAACCCCGAAGACCGGAGCGAGCCTCCTCGCGGCATCGTTAGCCCCTGGTATGCATAAAAGGATCCTCTTCTCAGGATCTGTGTCGATGCACTTGACATAGAACCTGAGGAGCTGGATCTCGTCGACAGGTCCGTTGGAGTGGGCAACGTCGACCGCGAAGATTGTCCCGTCTCCATCATTGGCTACAGCATTGAATACGTGGACAACTCCGGACTTCCCTTTTACCGCAGGGTTTATGAGGGATAGGCCTGATGACTCCAGGATCTCCTCGATCTCCTTTGAGGGGTCCGGAGCGCAGTTCGAGCTGATCAGGACGCTCAAGCAGGACGCCTCGACTTCTTTACAACCCCAATTCTCCTTCTCATCCTGTATTTATATTTTACCACAGAAGATAGGAGATTTAAATTTAGCCCATTCATCCAGAGCTGAAGCTCCAGGCTTTCTGGGCGCCCACTATATAAGGAGCTTTTAGCCGGGCTGCGGGAAAAGTTCGGAAGAGGAGGCGAAGCTTTCCTCTACGAGGTCGGCTACCGAAGTGGGTTAGTCTTCGGGAGGATACACTACGAGGCAGCTGAGGGGGTCGGGCTGAAAGATCCCATTCAGTTTTATAAAACCATAAGCACCGCGATGTTCCAGTGAGCTTGATTCGGGAAGATGCAGATTAATGAGCTGACACAGGAGCATGGCGAGATAATCATACATGACTCCTTTGAGTGTGAGTTGGGAAAACACAGGGCGATACCTTACAGCCAGTTCATCCGCGGGATCATCGCAGGAATATTGGCGGAGCTCTTTGGCAAGAGGTTCAACGTTGTGGAGGAGGAATGTATAGCCAAGCATGACCCAGCGTGTAGGTTAAGTATCAAGCCGCTTCAGATGCACATCGAGAAAGTAAATTTGAAGTCAGTAAAAACTTCATCTTCGGATCTTGGAAATTCGTAGGTCCTTTAGATTTGACCAACACATGGAATGAACAAAGGAAGGATTAGGAGTTAATACAATATCAAATCGAAAGAGTACTCTGCAATGGTACATTTTCTTATTGTCGTCCCGAGCACATGAGAAATCAGAATAAAAAAAGGTAGAATCAAATACTCGTTTAACCTAGGCAACACCTGGTCTTGGCAGCTTCTAATAGAGATCTCGAGGCGCCGGCATCGTCGCCTTCCAGATACGATAGAAGGAAGTTGTTCGCAAAGTTCTCGTGCTTCATCTGAAGATGCGTTGTAGGTCCAAGCTTTATGCCCAGATTCCGCTCTATGGATTCTAGGTCGCTCATTATGTCCTTGAGGGCTTCCTTTAGACACTCTTCGGTTGTGCCTGCCCTTCTCGCAACAATTCTGGAGTCGTGCCTCAACAACTCTATGTTCCGCCATGAGAGAAAACAACCTGCAGTTTCCAGATCATGCTTCAGGTTGATGTAGTGTCTTCTGACGCTCTCCCGTTCATCTTCCTTAAGTTCGGAGAATATCCTGCCTCTCAAAAGCTCCGGCGGGATCCCAAAAGAGAAAAGTGCTGCGGCGAAGGGTATCGCCCTCGGAAGGGAGACTGTTCCAACCCGTCTGCTGTAGCCGAAGAGACCAATATGAAGCTTCCGTGCCCTCCTCGGAGGTACGTAGGAGGCCGCGCTGTTTATGAGCGGTGCCAGGCGCTCCACGATCCTGCTGTAGAGCGAGGCACTCTTCTGGAGGATGGAATCCAGAGCTTCTTCCTCATCGTGATCGATTGTAAGGGGGGTGTCGTTGGGTAGGCGCTTGTTTAGGGCGGAGACGCAGCTCTTAGCCTCCTCGAAGGGATAGTCGTACTTGAGGGCGGACTGTATTGTGACCGTGGATATGCCCCTGTATTCTTGGAGGAATTTTTCCACAT
>JBMFMY010000077.1:0-6020 GCA_049970435.1 Candidatus Methanomethylicaceae archaeon | reverse complement strand
CTGGAGGTCTCTTCATCAACGAATACTGTCGGCTCATCTGCGAAAAGATACTTTGGATCCTTTATTAATGCCCTTACAAATGCCACTCTCTGCTGTTCTCCACCGGAGAGCTGCTCCACAAGGTGCCTCGATCTCTCAAGAACCCCGAGTTTTGATAGAAGCTCAACGGCTCTGTCTATAAATTCCGAAGGTTCACAGTCTCGTGCATAAAGAGGTAGTATTATGTTTTCCAATGCTGTGTATTGAGGTAGAAGGTTTATGTGCTGAAACACGAAGCCGAAGTTTTCCCTCCTGAAGCTCGTCTTCCAGTAATCCGAGTATCCCAAGACCGGTTCACCATCATAAAGGATCTCACCAGAGGTGGGTGTTAATATGAGACCCATGATGCTGAGTAGAGTTGTCTTACCGCACCCGCTGGGACCTGTGAGCACCACTATCTTTCCGTCTTCGATCTTCAAGTTGACGCCCTTTACTGCTACCACCTCGTTGAATTTACCTTTGTTATATATCTTTGTGACGTCCTTCAGTTCTATCATGCTGCAGCCCTCCTCATAGCAAGCTCGGGGTCTGTGATCGCGTTGAGCCAAGCGGGTACGACAGTTGTTATTAGAAGCGGTATTACAGTCACAGCATATATGGAGAATATTGAGGTCCAGCTAACATAAACAGGAAGTCTAAACTCCCTAGGCAGGAATGCCCACCCCAGCAAAATGTCAACCAGTCCTGGTGCATTAAAGTAGGCTGCATAGACATAGCCGAGGACCATACCCAATGAAGTTGCGAAGAAGCCCAGTACCAGACTCTCCACAAGCCTAACCTCGATAACATCCAAAGTTGAAAAACCGAAGGTTTTCAATAGCCCAACCTCAAACTTCGACTCGTGACCGACCACTATCGCTTGGTTAAATGCCACTAAGGCTGCCCCCACCAGCAGTATCGTCCAAAGAGTAACAAAGATCCCGCCCCTCGCACCGTACGCAGCCTTGTATCCACGGAGCAGGAGATCCTGATCAAGTATTCTGGCATTCGGAAGCGATGACATCTTTGCAGCCACGTTTGCTGGAGATTCAGTTGGAGTAACATACACAGCTAGATCGGTCACATAGCCATCAGGCATCCTAAAGAAATGTTTTGCGTCCTCTATGGACATGACGATCATGTCTGCGGTGTATATGGACGATGCATCCGAGAATATTCCAACTATGTGAAACTTGTTTGCCTCTACTGACTCGCTTAGAAGAATTACATCGTCTCCGACCTTTACTTTAAGTAGATTAGCTATCAGTCTGCCTATCACTATATTGCCCTTTCCTGCGTCGTCAGGCAAAAGAAAGCGTCCACTCTCGAGAGCTCCGATACTTGTAGATGGGGAGATATATGATGTATCCAGTCCGATCACTGTAAAGGTATATGTAGATATTCCAGCGTAGCCCCATATTCTGGGAACAACCCTCTCGACACCTTCTACATTTGCAATGATGTTTGCGTACTCAAGCGGAATCGGCTCAACTCTACCGGCCTTCAGGTATTGGACTGTTAGGTCTGGAGCAACGCTGACGCTGACCTCAGCCTCTCTCTCCAAACCTTCCTTAGTGAAAAGGACTGCAGATACCATTGTCGTTGCTATGAGAAAAGTGATTATTATTACTGCACTTCTCATCCTGTACCTTCTTAGACAGTCGAAAGAGTACCGCAGTAGATTTTTATGCTTCTTTATCAAATCAATCCCTCCTCACTATTAGGTTGAATCCTGGCACGCTATCGTGGTATTCCTTCAGTTTTAATGGAGTGTCGATAAAACTGGAGGGGACAACATAATCATACCCTCCAGGTATATCGTAAAGTGAGCGAACAAAGACCTCGATAAGGGGGTTTCTGGTTCCCTCGTAGTTAGTACCTATGGCTATGCTAGGGAGGCCTATTGTTGCCCTGAGGTCTTTGTAGTACTCACGCGTTTGCCAAGATGCTTGGTTGGTTACACATAGAATTAATACCAGAGCGGTGAAGGTTATTGTCATTAGTGGCAGGAGATATATTTTTTTCATCAGCATTCACCATCATTTGGTTGGAATTATTATCAGATATCTGAACTTACCTTCATATCCATACGATGTCATCTCCACGACGTTGTCCACACCAGCTTGGATAAGTGTTACAAAACAACATGAGGCGATCGAAGTATTCACAACTTGCGTACTCTCGATGTATGTTTCGCCCAATGGGATTCCATTGAATTTTATAAATACATTGCCCTTGCGCTCAACACTGAGGGGCTGGATTCCAAGGATCATTATAGATTGCCCACCAGCCCCTGTATACTGGAAGACATCTCTGAAGGTCTCTCCCTCTTTTATGGTAAAGTTATTTGACACGTACGTGTTCTCGTCAATCCACCCCCTAGGAAGCGGAGTCTTTTGTAGTGGATTAAAATAAGGGTGAGCGGAGATGAATATCCCGATAACTGCTGAAATCCCAAATACAGAGATTATGGCGATAATTAGGAGAACCCTGAAGGGATGTGTGATACCTCTCAATTTGATCATTCAATAATTTTTGCACGCATCTAATAAATATGTGCCCCTAGGTTTTTGTTAGAAGAGTTCAATTCCATAATGTTTATGTTTTTTAATCCCTAGGGTAACTTGGTGATTTAGAGTGAAGGGTAAATACATTATAGTTGGCGTCTTCGTAATAGTGGCACTGCTCCTAATAGGTACAGGAGGATATTTCTACTACACCTATTACGGGACTCCAAGGTGTGAGGCATGTGGCATGATCATAACCCCGGAAATGGATGCGAACATAAAGATGATCGACCTCGACACTAATCAAAGGGTGTGGACATGCTGTCCCGGATGCATGCTCAGGTCTGTGGCTGCTCATCCGAACGTCCACATAGAGGCTTTGGACAGCTGGTACGGGACCTCTGCGCCAAAGATCGTGATAGAGATAAGGAACGGGCAAGTTGTGAGCGTGACGCCAGATACCGCGAGGATACTTCTCGGCTCAAAGATCGTGAAGAGCTGCGCAAACAACAGGATCGCCATAAATGAGACGTCTGTGGAACTGCTTCTGAAGAACGGTTGGAACCCCAACAATCCGTTGGCTGTCTTCAAGAACCAGTTGCCAGAGGGGACGCCTGTTCTAACAGTCGCTCAAGCGCTGCCAGGACTTAAGCAGATAGGCATCCAGTATGTGCCCCCTTCGGCAGCCTTCTTGGGAAGCATTGTGGTCATCGGAGTTGTAGTACTTATTATAGGGATCCTAGCTTGGAGAAAGTTGGCAGCACCGATGGCAAAGCCAACACAGACGCCTGAGGCACCACAGACGCCAAAAAGTAAAGGGGCATAAAAGATGATATGGACTCCCCTAACGGCCGTGATGATAATACTTGGAGTATTTGGGCTAGCACTCATGCTATATACAGTGCCGAAAGCCTACAACATCAGCAGGAGGGTTTCAAGGGCATCTTTAGAAGAGAGATACGGTCTGGAGAAGGAGTACTATCTCCTCTCCACGGTTGTATGGGTCATCCTAATCACAAGGATCATCGCAAGTGTGCTGTTTTGGGTAACGAATGAGAGCCTTATCCCGTTGATTCCTGGTGCCATGTGCCAGTTTGGTGTTAACCAGGCAGGGGCGCCTTACTCCTGGATAGACAATGGAGTGAAGCTGATCGTACTGCTGGTATACGGGATATGGCTTAGTCTTGACTTCCTCAACAGGAGAGTGAAGGGTGCTCCCTTGATGCAATCTCTGTCGAGGATCTTCCTTTTGCTAGCGCCGCTTCTCGTACTTGACCTTGCCCTCGATTTGGGATTCTACTTCACGGTTAGTGCTGTGACTGTACCATGCTGCAGGGTTGTTTTCACGGCCGAGTCCCCCATTCCATGTCCTTACTGCTTTGTGTTTCACGATGCGCCGATGTTCATTGTTGTTATAGTCTGCTACGGACTTGCCATATCTTTAGTGATATGGAGCTTTGTTGTGAGGCATTTCATGAGGAAGGTGCCAGAGATGGAAAGTGTCGGTATGGACGCCATACGGAAGCTTGTAATGCTGGCGCTGGGCTTTGCAGTGATGGGGACCGTGGCTCTGATACCGGCTATAATGCAGGTCATGGTACCAGCGGTCCCAGTGCATTAGGTGGTAGTGATGAAGTTATCGAGCACAAAAATTGTGATGATTCTCACAGTAGCAGCGATCGTAATAGTCAGCGTTGCATATGCATACTCCAGAATGCAACAGTCTGCCATAACACTTGAGCAGAGCGTCGATGTCGTAGGAGTTGAGGTCAACATGAAGACCGCAGTCCTGGTGAGTGTTACGTTGCTGAACAACGGACCACCGCTGATAATAGAGGGAGCAAGTCTCGTGAAGATACAGTCGGGGATAACGTTGATTTCATCAAAATTCACCCCACCCATAATACTCTACACAGCAAACGTAACCAAAATTCCCTTGTCCTATCAACTTGACAAGGAAGGGGCAGACTATTTTCTCTATCTATTTACAAACAAAGGTACGGCTGTGAGATGTAAAGTATCCTATCCTTAATCGATAAGGTTTTTCATTCCTTTTTTTTTAAAAAAGCAAATGAAACTGCCTAAAGGTTTTTAAAGGCTTCAGGCTATAATGAGGTATGGGGGTTCCTTGTGGACTGGAAAAAATACGCGCTAATAGTGGCCATCAGTATCGGCTTCATCCTCGGCCTTGGCGTTGGTTTGGCAACAGGCAAATCCGCTGCTGTTCTCAAGCCTTTAGGTGACTTGTTCATAAGGCTCATGCGCATGATAGTAACACCATTAGTAATAATCACCATAGCCGCGGCAGTTGCACAGATCGCAGACCTCCGCCGTCTTGGTAAGCTTGTGATCGGAATGTTCATCTTATTCATCCTCCTCTCGGCACTTGCCGCCTCGATAATGCTTCCAGCGGCTTTGGCGTTTGGTCCAGGTGTTGGGGTGGGCTTGAAGCCTCCTGCAGGTTATACGCCGCCTACACCTCCTTCGGTGGTGGATCTCATACTGGGAGTCATTCCATACGACTTTGTTGATATCTTCTCTGTTTCAGGACTGCTGAAAGCCATTTTCTTCTCAATTGTGTTCGGTCTAGCTGTAAGCCTGGCGGGTGAGAAAGGAAAACCAGTTGCCAGAGCCCTCAGCTATCTATCTGATGTGGTTTTAAAGGTAGTTCTCATAGTCATGTGGGTTGCACCCATAGGTGTATTCGGTTATGCAGCATGGTTGATGGGGACGTACGGCACATCAATTTTAGTAGCGTATGGTAAGCTCATAACACTTGACTACTCCGTGAGCCTGGCTTTCTTCTTTATTGTATATACCGTAGTGGTGGCTCTGAGCAGACTCAACCCAATTGTTTATTGGAGAAACATTATTGAGCCGGCTCTGGTCGCTTTTACGACCAGGAGTAGTGCTGTGACATTGCCAGTCAACATAAGAGCTGCCCAAAGGGCAGGCATACCTGACTATGTGACCAACTTGGTTCTGCCCGTGGGCGCCACTTGTCACATGGACGGTACAGCAATGTACCAAGTCTTATGTGCAGTATTCATAGCCCAAGCATTCGGCATAACGCTGGATCCAAGTTTGTTTGTTACCATCATCATTGTCGGCACACTGGCAGCTGTGGGGACAGCTGCGATACCCGGTGGAGGTCTGCTGATGCTTGCTATGACCGTGGCTGCTGCGGGCTTGCCGCTCGAAGGCATAGCACTCATAGTGGCGATAGACCCGATACTCGACATGCTGAGAACTATGATAAATGCAACAGGCGATGTTGCTGTTGCAACATTAATGGCCAGAATATTAGAGGGGCCAAAATGGTTTGTAAAGGCCCCCTAATTTTTCTGGTGGATATGATGGTAAAGCTCCTTGATACTACCCTACGTGATGCGCATCAATCCCTGATAGCCGCGCGATTGCGAACCGACCATATAATACCAATCCTTGAAGAGATGGACTCGATAGGTCTATTTGCCATGGAGGTCTGGGGCGGAG
>JBMFMY010000076.1:0-6193 GCA_049970435.1 Candidatus Methanomethylicaceae archaeon | reverse complement strand
TCGTCGCAAAGCAACTCCACTACAAGCTTAAGAAGATCGGGTGCAAGGCGATAGGCTTCAGCTATGCGCCCATAGATGTGCACGCTAGGAACATTGGGGTCAGCTTCCTGACCGACGAGGAGAATTTGGACGACGAAACCCTCGACCGCAAAGTGGAGAACGCCACAAAGATCGGCAAATTGCTAGGCGTTAACCCTGTACTGATTACCGGTTCATTTGGCGGCGGAAAACTTGACATAATCTCAATCCCCATAGACGAAATACGCAAGGTAGAGACCATAAAGGATCTAGAGCGAATACTCAATATTGATCTGACTGGGTGTTATACAGACTGAAGCTCAGGATTTTTTGAAAAGTCTCCCATGTCTTTCTCACTATTTCTGGTACCTCACCGCTTTTTACAACTCCTTTCAAGAATTCCACGGTCTTCGGGTCTGAAGGGTATCCTGATCCGAAGTCTCCGTATTTCCTTCTCAGCTCGTCTATGATCCTATCTCTTGTGACTTTTGCTATTATGGACGCTGCCGCGACCGCAGGGAATAGGTCTTCTGCATGGTGGACTGACACTATATCGGGCGATTTTACCCTTTGCAGAAGCTTCTCCCTGAACCTATCAGTCCTGATCTCTATGCTTCCAACCTGAACCTGATCAGGCCTCAATTCTGAGATGATCCTAGCCATTGCCTCCACTTCGATGGTGTTGAGACTCTTCCTTCTCCGCTGAAGGTCTATGGCTCTTGCATCAACCACTTCAATGCGATGCGCCCTAACTTCTCTCAAGATCTCAGGATATAGCTTCTCCCTACGCATGGGACTCAGTTTTTTGGAATCTTTTACACCCAGCTCAGAAAGCACATGGACTCGTTCTTCTTCGATCAGGACACCAACAATCACCATCGGACCTATAACAGGCCCCCTGCCTGCCTCGTCTATTCCCGCCACGAGCCTCGTAAGAATCCCCAATGTTTTAAAGTGACTCTCCTATTTTTAAAGGGTGGTGAAACAAAAACTCATTTCCATAATTATGAAATCAAAATAGAAATAGAAATTTTTAAACCAACGGGCACTCTATAACATTCTGATAATATTGAAAGCAATTATAACGGGCCGTCCAGGCATTGGTAAATCCACTGTACTCAACAAAGTCATAAGATTGCTACAGGAGAACGGTTGGAGAGTGGGTGGCATCATCTGTCCAGAAGTGCGCGTCGATGGGAGGAGGGTTGCCTTTGAGATTGTTGACCTCCTCACACGAGAGCGCGGGACGCTGGCCTCCACAAAACCCACAACAGGACCAACTGTGGGTCGATACTATGTGAACATTGATGACTTGGACCGGATATCTCTAAACGCGATTAGCCGATCCATGGCAGAAGCAGACCTCACGGTTATAGATGAGATAGGTCCGATGGAAATGAAGAGTAACTTATTCAGGAACATTGTAACAAAGGTTCTGTCTAGCGACAAAAAAGTCATAGCAGTAGTCCACTTAAGTCTCGTTCATAACATAAACTCAAATTTTAAGAAAATCCGTGTCTTTGAGGTCACGGAGCAGAACAGAGATGAAATCCACGAAGTAATCGCAAGAGTCTTCCTGGAGGATCAGGCTTGAAGCTAATTCGGATAAGAGAGGGCACAACCACATTACTGGTTCCTGACTTCTCAATATATGCTAGGTCGGGTGCTTATGATCCATCGAGGGCACCGGTCTTTTACAACCCTAAGATGGAGTTCAGCAGGGATCTAGCCGTTCTGGCATTGAGGGCTCACATAGCGAAAATCAATAGGGAAGCAACTGTTTGTGACCCCTTGGCTGGTGTGGGTGTTCGTGGGATAAGGTACGCGAAGGAAGTTGAGGGGGTTACAAAGAGTGTGGTCGGCGATCTCAACAAAGAGGCCATACCCATAATATTGGAAAATGTGAAGATTAATGCCCTTCAAGAGAAGGTCGAGGTCGAGTGTAAAGACGCCAATTTACTCCTCTCACTGCACTCAGAGCCCGGGATGAGGTTCGACTTCGTAGATCTTGATCCTTTCGGTACGCCTGCCTCCTTCATCGATTCGGCCATCAGATCCATAAAGAATGGGGGTCTCATAGCTCTAACAGCCACCGATACCGCTCCCCTATGCGGGGTCTATCCGAAGGCATGTTTAAGAAAGTACGGGGCATTCCCTCTCAGGGGAGAGTTCTGCCACGAAGTCGGACTGCGGATACTCATTGGCTCCGCGGTCTTCGCCTCCATAAAGTACGACTTCGGAGTTTCGGTGTTGCTGTCCTACAGCGTGGACCATTACTTTCGTGCATACATTAAGTTAAGTCTGGGCGCAAAAAGAGCAGACACGTCTGCCTCTATGTTGGGATATGTGCTATACTGCCCCAATTGTAGCTGGAGAGATGCCGTGCCTCTCAATGGGACTTTGATCAAGTCCTGCCCAATCTGTGAGAAATCTCTAATGAGGGCTGGTCCCCTTTGGTGCGGTCCTCTAAATGATAGGGATTTCCTACGGTCAATGATGAATAATGATCTTTCTACATTCAATACCAAAAAGCGCATTGAAAAACTGCTCAATATGCTGATCATAGAGTCTGAAATGCCCCCCACCTACTACTCTGTGGATAAACTCTCAAGCAAACTGAGGCGAGGCCCTCCGTCCATAGCATCGATTATTGAGCATCTCAGAGAAAGGGGCTATCTCGCATCGCCCACACACTTCAACCCCAAAGCCTTCAAGACCGACGCTCCTCTTAGCGTCATCATAGACTCCATAAGAGAGACGTAGCAAACTTTTTATCTCACGTCTCAATCAGTAGTTTGGACGTGATAATATGCCATCCCACGGCTCTCTTACAAAAGCGGGAAAAGTGAGATCTCAAACACCAAAAGTTCCCGCTAAGGAGCGCAAAGGCCTCAGACCGCTTCATAGAAACAGGAAGAACTTTATTAAGCGCGTCTTACATGCCTCTCCAGAAACCGGAAGAACCTAAGTCACTCCTCCATTTTTAATATTTCGAAAATTTTCCTATCCTGTCAAAAGCACTAATCTTCTGAGATAGAGATTTCGCCTTGCCAATAAAGAACCTCGGTCTCAAGGCTGGGCTACCCCCCGGACGGGGTTAAAGAAAAACATGCCAACAGATTATGAACCTCTGCAATCGAGATGGCAAGCCTGTCTTATGAAGTGTGGCGCTTCCGACTTCAGCCGTGGAGAAAATTTCAATTCCGCCATCTAGGAAGTACGAATTAGCTATTAGTAAACACAATAAAATTACGCAAGGCGTCTATTTTTTACTCTGATCTTTCAAAATCAGGAAATGATTAACTTTAAATATAACTTACATTTCTGTGCAAAATTGTAGAACTTTCCAATGTGCGAGGAGGATCTCGAAACAAAAGTGATCACTGCCTGTGTCGATAAAGAAAAACAGATCGTCGGAAAACACGTATACGGTAACCTCTATGGCTGTGACCCAACCCTCATAAATAACGAAACATTCCTAAAGAATATTGTCATTGAGGCTGCAAAAATTGCAAAAATGACTATTTGGGACACCAAAACTTGGAAATTCGGTGGAGAAAAAGGCGGGGTCTCCGTAATGGCTCTCGTCTTGGAGAGCCATATAGCCATCCACACTTGGAGTGAACTAAGCTACGCAACCGTCGACGTATTTACATGCGGAGAAAAAAGTGACCCGGAACTCGCTTTCGATTATATAGCATCCAAACTCAGTCCGAAAAACGTCATAAAACATTTTGCTGATCGTTCCAGCTAGCGTCTCAAAAGTTCTCCAATCTCTGTTTTTCTATTTCGCACCAACAAGTGAAATTTAGCACTGTGCGATGATCTCGATACTTAAGTGAGGATGACTGGCAGTTCAAGAGCAAATATTTTTAAACCCCTCGAGGGAGAAAAAACCTTCATGATAGAGATCTCTCAGATCGAACCTGCAAATGCAATAGGCATAAAGGTATCAATGCCGGGTGCCCCTCCCTTGATCGTTATAAGAGGTAGAAAGGGCGTCATTTTCTGTGGTTATTTGAACCCAGACGTTGCTGAGAGGACAGGACTGGTGGCTGCGATAGTGAGCGGGGTCAAGACATTTGACGAGATACTGGACAAGCCTGTGGTGTATTCCACCAAAAAAGCCTGTGAGTTGGGCATAAAACCCGGAATGAGTGGAAAGGTAGCACTGAATTTGTTAGTATGATCTGCCTACTCTTATAATCCTATTAGCCTTTGTACCGCAGTTCACACAGAAGCCTGTTGGAGATCCTTCGTCTGGATAAGGCGTACCTAGCACTCTGGCATCCAGTTTTACCTCCAAATCCTGCCCACACTCTACTTTTCCGCACCAAGGAAGCTCAACTATGCCTCCCAAGCTCTCAAGTGCTCCCTTTGCATCTTCCATATTGCTTTTTTTCAGAACCCGCTCATCCAGCCATCTCTTCGCATTCCCCTTCAGACTTTCATCGACCTTATCAAGAAGCAGTTTTACCTCTTCTGCCAGCCTTCCTCTCTCGACCGTCTGCTTTTCAAGAGAGTCCCTTCTGACTAAAACAACAGTCCCCTTTTCAATGTCTCTCGGTCCTATCTCAACTCTCACTGAAACCCCCTTGAGTTCCCATGTGTAGTATTTGCTCCCAGGAGTTTCATCTTTCCTATCATCCAATCTGACCCTCAGACCCGCCTTTTCAAGCTCCCCTGCAACGTCTTTGCAAGTATTTAGGATAAGCTCCTCCTTCCCTTTGTACACGATTGGAATGACCACAACTTGGATAGGTGCGACCCTGCTCGGCAAAACCAACCCATGGTCATCACCGTGAATCGATATGAGTGCGGCTATTATTCTCTCAGAAATCCCATAGCAAGTCTGCCAGACGTTCTCATATCCGCCGTCTGCTTTCATGTACTTTATATCGAATGCCTTTGAGAAACCCTGTCCCAAGAAGTGAACGGTCCCTATCTGGAGAACTTTTCCATCCGGCATTACTGTATCAAACGCTATCGAGTACTCAGCTCCAGGGAACTTGTCCCAGTCAGGTCTAACTGATTTGAGAAAAGGTATTCCTAACCTCTCAAATATCCTGCTGTAAATCTCGACGCCCTCTCTCACCTGCTCTTCTGCCTCTTCCCTTGTGGCATGCGCAGTGTGCGCCTCCTTGAATGTGCTAACCTCCCTAACCCTTATCATCGGTCTTGTGGCTTTTGTCTCGTATCGGAATACGCTGACTATCTGAAAGATCTTAATGGGTAGATCAGAGTACGCATTTATCCAGAGTTGGAACATTGGATATATAGCGGTCTCGCTGGTCGGCCTCAAGGCAAGTTTCACATCTAAAGGAGTTGTGCCTCCATGAGTTACCCAAAACACTTGCTCCTCAAAATTCCTTATATGCTCGGCTTCTTTCTTCAGCATGTACTCAGGTATAAGCAAGGGGAATAGAACCTCCTCATGCCCCCTCTTCAACAACTCCTCCCTAATTACCTCGAGAACTTTCTCCCTTATCTTGAATCCGTAGGGAGTCCAAACGCCAGTACCCTTAACAGGGTATCTGATATCGTAGATTGGGGCCTCTGCTATCACTCTATGGAACCATTCTCCAAAATTTCCTGACCACTTGGATCTTTCAGGAGCCCTGCCCATCTTCATCTACCTTCCAACTATTGATATAATCTTCTAGGTTCTTTGGCCTCCTTAAAAAACTCACCCCTTCTGTACTATTATCGAGCTCAATCTTTCCATAGACCCCGTCATAGCCTGGCGAGATGCGAATTCGATTCTCTCGATTCATGATTATTAACCTTGCCAAACCTTCTCCGCAAGCTCTCTCCAGCTCTTCCTTCGGCGCCTCCAGTAGAACCTGAAACTCATTGTCGAATTTTTTCAGTAGCTCCCAGTAGGTCCTCTGAACCTCTGCCGAGAAAGGATCTTTGCCCAAAAAAGTTGCTATTATGTCGCTGAGGGGGAGGATCCTCAAAAAATTCTGCTTTTTTCTTGGGAATTCTCCTTCTGGTCTGTCCGCAAGCTCTTCGACCCTCTCCGCGACTCCTTTGGTCATCCTCCTTCCGCAGACAGGGCAAACCCCCTTCAGCTTTATCGCCTCTTTCGGCGGGAGTGAAACATTGCATTTTCTGTGTCCTGTCCAATGGTACTTCCCATAAGCCGGATCGACCTCTATAGTTGTCACCCTCT